>NZ_JAHVCI010000006.1:0-107913 GCF_019265565.1 Cellulomonas sp. PS-H5 | reverse complement strand
TCCGGGGCGGTGCCGGGGGTGCCGTCGCCGACCGGGCCGGCCTCGGCGTCGGCGGCGGCCGGGGCGTCGTCGGACTCGCCGGCGCCCGCGCCCGCCAGCGCCGCCAGCACGACCGCGCCGAGCTCGGTCACGTCGCCGGCCCCCACGGTCAGGAGCAGGTCGCCGGGCGCGGCCGCGGCGGCCACGGCCCGCGCCGCCTCGTGCCGGTCGGCGACGAACCGCGCGCGCCCGGGCGTGGGCACCCGCTGCACGATCGTGTCGCCCGACACCTCGGGGTCCGGGTCCTCGCGGGCCGCGTACACGTCGGTCACGACGACGGTGTCCGCGAGGTCGAGCGCCGCGCCGAACTCCGTCGCGAACGTCCGGGTGCGGGAGTACAGGTGCGGCTGGAACAGCACGTGCACCGCGCCGTCGCCGGCGACGCCCCGCGCGGTCCGCAGCAGCGCCGCGACCTCCGTCGGGTGGTGGGCGTAGTCGTCGACGACCCGCACGCCCGCGGCGGTGCCCCGGTCCTCGAACCGGCGGCCCGTGCCGCGGAACTCCCCCAGCCCGGCCGCGACGGCGGCGGGGTCGGCGCCGACGGCCCAGGCTGCGAGGTACGCGGCGGCGGCGTTGGCGGCGTTGTGCTCGCCGGGGACGGCGAGCGCGAGGTCGGCGCCGGGCACCTCAGCGGTCCGGGAGGTCAGCGTCGTGCGCCAGGTGCCGCCCGCGGCGACGACGGGACCGACGACGAGGTCCGGCCCGAGCTCGCCGATCGAGGCGTCCGTGCCGTAGGTGAGCACGCGGACGCCGCGGCGGGTCAGCCGCTCGCCGACCTCGGCCACCAGGCGTGCCGCGCCGGGGTCGTCGAGGCACGCGACCAGCGCGCCGCCGTCCAGCACCCGGTCGGCGAACGCCGCGAACGCGGCCTCGAACGCCTCGGTGGTGCCGTAGTGGTCCAGGTGGTCGGGCTCGACGTTGGTGACGATCGCGACGGCGGGGGCGTAGGCCAGGAACGAGCCGTCGGACTCGTCGGCCTCGGCCACGAACGCCTCGCCGGCGCCCGTCCGGTAGCCCGGGATCGCGCCCTGGGGGGTCAGCACGGTACCGCCGATCGCGTACGACGGGTCGAGCACGTCGTCCGCGCGGCCGGCCGCGGTCAGCGCCGTGGCCACCATCGCGGAGGTCGTCGTCTTGCCGTGAGCACCGGCGACCGCGATGCCGATGCGGCCGGCCATGAGCGCGGCCAGCGCCTCGGAGCGGTGCAGCACCGGCAGGCCGCGCTCGCGCGCCCGGGCCAGCTCCGGGTTGGACTCGCGGATGGCGCTCGACAGGACGACCGAGTCGACGTCCTCCACGTGGGCGGGGTCGTGGCCGACGTGCACGGTGACGCCCGCGGCGCGCAGGCCGTCCAGGGCCGGCCCCTCCTTCGCGTCGGAGCCCGACACGGTCAGGCCGCGCGCGGCCAGCAGGCCGGCGACCGCCGACATGCCGGCGCCGCCGACGCCGACCAGGTGCACCCGGCCGAGGTCCGCCAGTGCGCCGACGGGCGCGGCGGCGTCCCTGGAGCCGGCCGCCGCGACGACCGGGGTCGCCACCGTCAGCGGCGCCGACGCGGGCACCGCGCCCGTCTCGTCGGAACCGGCCGCCTCGAGGCCCGCCCCGTCCGTCTGCGCGCCCGCCGCCTCCGCCGCGACCCGCTCGGCCTCGGCCCGCTCGGCGGCGAGCCGGTCCTGCTCCGCGCGCTCGGCCCGCTCGGCCTCCTGCGCCGCCGCCCGCTCGGCCGCGGCGCGCTCCGCCTCGGCGCGCTCCGCCGCGAGCCGCTCGCCCTCGGCCAGCGCGTCCTCGACCAGGTCGGCGACCCGCCCGGCGGCGTCCGGCACGCCGACCCGCGCGGCGGCCGCGCCCATCTCCCGGCGCCGGCCGGCGGCCTCGGGCGCGAGCAGCGGCAGCAGGTTCGCCGCGATCCACTCCCCCGTCAGCGCCTCGTCCGCCACCAGCACGCCGCCGCCCTCGGCGACCACCGGCTGCGCGTTGAGCCGCTGCTCGCCGTTGCCGACCGGCAGCGGCACGTACACCGCGGGGATGCCGAGCGCGGCGAGCTCGCTCACGGTGCCCGCCCCGGACCGGCAGACCACGAGGTCGGCGACCGCCAGCGCCTGCTCCATCTCGGCGAGGTACTCGCGCACGTGGTACCGCTCGGCGCCGGGGACCCCGCGGACCGCGGAACGGACGTCCTCGGCCTTGCCCGCCCCCGTGAGGTGCAGCACCTCGGCGCCGGTGGCGAGGATCGCGCGGGCCTGCGCGGCGACCGCGCGGTTCACCGACAGCGCGCCCAGCGAGCCGCCGGTGACCAGCAGCGTGACCCGCTCGGGGTCGAAGCCCAGCTCCGCCGCCGCGCGCCGCCGGTTCGCGCCCGCGTCCGCCGCGCGCTCCGCCAGCAGGTCGACGATCTCCGGGCGCAGCGGCAGGCCGGTGACCTGGGCACGCGGCAGCCGGGTCCCCGGGAAGGTCACCGCGACGGCGGCGGCGCGCCGGGCGCCCAGCCGGTTGGCGAGCCCCGCGCGGGCGTTCTGCTCGTGCACGACGACCGGCACACCCCGCGACCGGGCGGCGAGGTAGGCCGGCGTGGACACGTAGCCGCCGAAGCCGACCACCGCGCCCGCGCCGAGCTCGTCGATCGCGGCGCCCGCGGCGTCGATCGCCTCGCGCAGCAGCCGGGGCAGCCGCACCCAGTCGACGGTGGGCCGCCGCGGGAGCGGCACCTTCGGCACCACGAACATCTCGAGCCCGCGCTCCGGCACCAGCCGCGCCTCGAGCCCCTCGGCGGTGCCCAGGGCGGCGACCCGCAGCTCGGGGTCGCGGGCGCGCAGCTCCTCCGCCACGGCGAGCAGCGGGTTCACGTGCCCGGCCGTGCCCCCGCCGGCGAGCAGGACCGCGCGCGGACGGGGCTCGGCGCCCTCCGCCGGGCCGGTGGGGGCGTCGGGTGCGGTCACGGTGTCCTCCGGGGTCACGGGCAGGCGGGTCGGGCGCGGCGGTGGCCGCTCAGGTCGGGGTGGGGCGCGCGCGACGCCGGGACGCGGCGGCGCGGCGGCGGTCAGGCACGGGTCCGGCCGATCACGGCGAGCGACCGGCGGACCACGCTGGGCCGCGCGGCGAGCGCCTCCGCGGCGCCCGGCTCGGTGCGGGCGAACGAGATGACGACGCCGAGCGCGACCAGCGTGGTGATCAGGGCCGAGCCGCCCGCGGACACCAGCGGCAGCGGCACGCCGATGACCGGCAGCAGGCCGACGACCACGCCCATGTTCACCAGCGCCTGGCCGATGATCCACGCCGCGACGCCGCCGGTGACGATCTGGGCGAACGGGTCGCGGTGCCGGGCGATCACCCGGAACATCGCGAACGCCAGCACGCCGAACAGCGCGAGGACGAGGAGCGTGCCGATCAGGCCCAGCTCTTCGCCGATGATCGCGAAGATGAAGTCGTTGTGCGCCTCGGGCAGGTACGACCACTTCTCGCGGCTCTGGCCCAGGCCGAGCCCGAACCAGCCGCCGGTGGCGAGCGCCTGCAGGCCGTGCTTGGTCTGGTAGCAGCCGGCGGTGACGTCGCACGTGCCGCTGAAGAAGTTGAGGATGCGGCCGACCCGGTTCGCGCTGCCGATCGCCAGGGCCGCGACCACGACGCCCGCGAGCACGCCGGCGCCGGCGAAGATCCGCATCGGGACGCCGGCGACGAACAGAGCACCGGCCACGAGCAGGATCATGATCATCGCCGTGCCGAGGTCGTGCCCGAGCAGCACCAGCCCGATCGCGCCACCCGCGATCGGGATCGCCGGGACCGCCGCGTGCTTCCAGTCGTCGAACATCGGCTGCTTCCGGACGAGGATCATCCCGAGCCACACCACCAGGGCGAGCTTGAGCGCCTCGGACGGCTGGGCCGAGAACCCCGGCAGGTAGATCCAGCCCTGGTTGCCGCCCTTGCTCCGGCCCAGCGGGGAGAAGACCAGCAGCTGGGCGACGACACCCAGGCCGAGCAGCGGCCACGCGAGCCGCTTGTACGTGGCGGGCCGGATGCGCGAGGCGAGCCACATGAGCGGCAGCCCGATCATCGCGTACTGCGCCTGCCCGAAGAAGACGGTGTACGGGGACTTGCCCGACGCCAGCGAGTCCACGGACGACGACGACAGCACCATGACCAGCCCGAGGACGAGCAGCAGCAGGCTGGCACCGACGAGCAGGTAGTAGCTCGTCACCGCGCTGTTCCACTGCCCGAGGCGGGAGGGGCGCCGCTCGGCGGCGCGCGGGGCCGGGGCGTCCGTCGTCTGTGCCATCGGCGCCGGGGTCACCCCCTCGGGTGCAGGGCGCGCACCTCGGCGGCGAACGCCTCGCCGCGGGCGGCGTACGAGGCGAACTGGTCCATCGAGGCGGACGCGGGTGCGAGCAGGACCGTGGTGCCCGCCGCCGCGCGGGTCTCCGCCAGGCGGCGGGCCTCGGTCACGGCGCGGGACATCACGGACCCAGTGTCACCGGGATCCACGCGGACGACGGGGACCTGCGGCGCGTGTCGGGCGAGCGCGTCGGCGAGCGGGGCGGCGTCCACCCCGATGAGCACGACGGCGTGCAGCCGGTCGGCGCGGCGGGCGACCAGCTCGTCGAACGTCGCGCCCTTGGCGAGGCCGCCGGCGACCCACACGACGCTGCCCCCGGCGAACGAGGCGAGCGAGGCGGCCGCGGCGTGCGCGTTCGTGGCCTTGGAGTCGTCGACGTACCGGACCCCGTCGACCTCGGCGACGGTGGCGATCCGGTGGGCCCCGGGCGCGTAGGCGCGCAGGCCCGCGCCGACGGCCTCGGGCGGCACGCCGTGCGCGAGGGCCAGCGCCGCGGCGGCCAGCGCGTTCTGCACCACGTGCGGCGCCAGCCCGTCCGGGCCTGCCAGGTGCGCCAGGTCGTCGAAGGTCGCGAGCTCGGCCGCGTGCGTGTGGCGCAGGGTCGCGAACCCGCGGTCGACCAGCATCCGGTCGACCAGCCCGACCTGCCCGACCCCGGGCGAGCCGAGCGTGAACCCGACCGCCACGGCGCCGTCGGCGACCTCGGCCTCGCGGACCAGGTCCTCGGTCGTGCGGTCGGCCGCGTTGTACACGCAGGCGACCTCGACGCCGGAGTAGATCCGGCCCTTGTCGGCCGCGTACGCGTCCAGGGAGCCGTGCCAGTCGAGGTGGTCGGCGGCGACGTTGAGCACCGCGGCGGCCTGCGCCGCCATCGACTCGGTGTGGTGCAGCTGGAACGACGACAGCTCGACCGCCAGCACGTCGAGCGCCGGGTCGGTCGCCGCCAGGACCACGGGGGTGCCGACGTTGCCGACCGCCGCCGTGCGCCGCCCCGCCGCCTGCAGCACGGACGCGAGCATCTCGACCGTCGTGGTCTTGCCGTTCGTGCCCGTCACGGCGAGCCACGGCGCCGGGCCGTCGCCGGTGTCCCGGTCGACGCGCAGCCGCCAGGCCAGCTCGACCTCGCTCCACACCGGCACGCCGGCCGCACGGGCGGCGGCGAGCAGCGGGTGCGCCGGCGGCCAGCCGGGCGAGGCGACGACCACGTCGACCCCCGCGAGGCCGTCCCCCGCGAGGAACGCGGCCACCTCGCGGACGTCGGCGTCCTCCGCCCGGTCGTCGACGGTCGTCACCCGCGCGCCGAGGCCGGCGAGCACGTCGCGCGCGGCGCGCCCGGACACGCCGAGCCCCGCGACGACGACCCGCGCCCGGCCCAGACCCTCGGCCCCACTCAGGTCGGCAGCCACGGTCAGCCCGTCACCCACTCCGCGTAGAAGATCCCGATGCCCAGCGAGACGAACAGCCCGGCGATCAGCCAGAACCGGATCACGATCGTGACCTCGCCCCACCCCGACAGCTCGAAGTGGTGGTGCAGCGGGGCCATCTTGAACACCCGCTTGCCGGTCATCTTGAAGAAGCCGATCTGGATGACGTCCGACAGCACGATGATGACGAACAGGCCGCCGATGATCGCGGCCAGCACCTCCGTGCGGGTCACGATCGACATGCCGGCGAGCGCGCCGCCGAGGGCGAGCGACCCGGTGTCGCCCATGAAGATCTTGGCCGGGCTGGCGTTCCACCACAGGAAGCCGAAGCACGCGCCCGTGACGGCCGCGGCGACCACGGCCATGTCCAGCGGGTCGCGGGTGGCGTAGCACTTGAGGTTCTCCGCGAGCCCGCAGCGCTGGTTGAACTGCCAGACGCAGACGATGACGTACGCGCCGAACACGATCAGCGACGAGCCGGTGGCCAGGCCGTCCAGGCCGTCGGTGAGGTTCACCGCGTTCGACCAGGCGGTGATGAGGAAGTTCGCCCAGATCACGAACAGGATCGCGCCGATCGTGGCCCCGGCGAACGCCAGGTCCAGGCCGGTGTCCCGGATGAACGAGATGCTGGTGGACGCGGGCGTGCGCAGCGTGGCGTCGGGGAACTGCAGCGCCAGCACCGCGAACGTGATGCCGACGAAGCCCTGGCCGACGATCTTCCACCGGGCGGACAGCCCGAGGCTGCGCTGCCGGGAGATCTTGATGTAGTCGTCGAGGAAGCCGACGACCCCCAGGCCGGTCATGAGGAACAGCACGAGCAGCGCGGACGCGCTCGGCAGGTTCCCGGTGACGAGGGCCGCGACGCCGAAGCCGATCAGCGTGGCCCCGATGATCACGACGCCGCCCATCGTCGGCGTGCCGCGCTTGGTGTAGTGCGCGGTCGGGCCGTCCTGGCGGATGAACTGGCCGTACTGCTTGGTGACCAGGAAGTTGATGAACAGCGGGGTGGCGAGCAGCGCGACGACCATCGCGACGCCGCCGGCGACGAGGACGGAGATCATGCCCGCACCCCCGTGTCCGTCAGCAGGTCGCCCAGGCGCCACAGGCCGGCGCCGTTCGACGCCTTGAGCAGCACCACGTCACCCGCGCGCAGCTCGCGCTCGAGGAACGCGGTCGCCGCGTCGACGTCGTCGACCATGACCACCTCGTCGCCCCAGGAGCCCTCGCGCTGCGCCCCGGCGAAGATGCCGAGCGCGCCGGACCCGACCACGACGGTCAGTCCGACGTTCAGCCGGACCACCTGGAGGCCGATCGCCTCGTGCTCGCGGCGCGCGTCCTCGCCGAGCTCCATCATCTCGCCGAGCACCGCCACCGACCGGCGCTCGCGCCCCGCGACCACGGCGAGCGCGCGCAGGGCGGCCCGCATCGAGTCGGGGTTGGCGTTGTAGGAGTCGTCGATGACGGTGATCCCGTCGGGGCGGTCGACGACGTGCATCCGGTGCGGGCTGATCGCGTCCGCGGCGGACAGGCCGGCCGCGACGTCCGC
This sequence comes from Cellulomonas sp. PS-H5, assembly GCF_019265565.1. Classification (NCBI taxonomy): domain Bacteria; kingdom Bacillati; phylum Actinomycetota; class Actinomycetes; order Micrococcales; family Cellulomonadaceae; genus Cellulomonas; species Cellulomonas sp. PS-H5. The sequence goes on along the minus strand of NZ_JAHVCI010000006.1, from coordinate 100,577 downwards.
GAGCGGCAGCCCGACGGCCAGCGCGGCCGCGGCCGCGCCCAGCGCGTTGTGCACGTGGTGCTCCCCCACCAGCCGCAGGGTGACCTCGGCGGTCTCCCGCGAGCCGTCGCCCTCGACCGGCGGCACCCGCCCCGCGTCCAGCGTGAAGCCCGCGCGCCCGGCGCGGTCGACCCGCAGGCCCACCGCGCGCACGTCGGCGCCCGTGGTCGTGCCGAAGGTGGCGACGGCCGCCGGCGCCTGGGTCGCCATCGCGAGCACCCGCGGGTCGTCCGCGTTGAGCACCGCGACGCCGTCCGGGGCCAGCCCGGCGACGAGCTCGGCCTTGGCGCGCGCCACGGCCTCGATCCCGCCGAAGCCCTCGAGGTGCGCGTGGCCGACGACCAGCACCACCGCGACGTCGGGCGGCGCGATGTCCGTCAGGTACGTCAGGTGCCCGATCCCGGACGCGCCCATCTCGAGCACCAGGAACCGGGTCTGCTCGTCGGCGCGCAGCACCGTCAGCGGCAGGCCGATCTCGTTGTTGAACGACTTCTCCGGGGCGACCGTCGGGCCCGCCGCGGCGCACAGCTGCGCCAGCAGGTCCTTGGTGGTGGTCTTGCCGACCGAGCCGGTGACGCCGATGACCCGCAGGTCCGTGCCGCCGGGCTCGACCGCCGCCTCGCGCAGCCGCTCGAGCACCACGCGGGCGAGGTCGCCGAGCGCCTTCTCCACGTCGTCGACCACGACCACCGGCAGCGCCGTCGGGCCGCCGTCGTCGGGGCCGTCCTGCGTCACGGGGCGGGAGCCGAGCACCAGGGTCGCGCCCGCGCGCACCGCGGCGGCCGCGAAGTCGTGGCCGTCCGCGTGCTCGCCGGGCAGCGCCACGAACAGCGAGCCGGGCTCGACCTGCCGGGAGTCGACCACGACCGGGCCGGTCACGACCGTCGCCGGGTCCAGGTCCTCGGGGTGCAGGCGCCCGCCGGTCGCCGCGGCCACCTCGGCCGCCGTCATCGCGATCACGCGGTCTGCTCCTGCGCCTCGCGCGCCGTCAGGGCGGCGTCCGCCGCCCGCAGCACGTCGCGGTCGTTGTACCGGTGGAAGACTCCGGCGATCTCCTGGGTCGGCTCGTGGCCCTTGCCCGTGATGATGATGGTGTCCAGCTCCGTCGCGAGGTCGAGGGCGTCGTGGATGGCCTGGGTGCGGCTGACGGCCTCGTGCACGTCGGCCAGCGCGGGGCGCTCCTCGCGCACCCCGTCCAGGATGGCGGCCCGGATGGACGCGGGGTCCTCCGAGCGCGGGTTCTCGTCGGTCACGACCAGCACGTCCGCGAGGCGGGCGGCGATCCGGCCCATGAGGGGCCGCTTGCCGCGGTCGCGGTCGCCGTCGGACCCGAAGACGATGACCAGCCGACCCGGCGTGATCGGCCGCACGGCCTCCAGCGCCAGGACCAGGGCGTCCGGGGTGTGCGCGTAGTCGACCAGGCACAGCGGTCGCGGGCTCGCGCCGCCGCGGCGCTCGATCACGCGCTCCATCCGGCCGGGCACGCCCGAGGCGGTGCCGACGGCGTCGATCGCGACGTCCAGCGGCACCCCGGCGCGGTGCGCGAGCACGATCGCCAGCGCGGCGTTCGACACGTTGACCAGGCCCGGCAGCGGGCTCGCGGCCCGGTGCCCCTCGCCGTCCGGGCCGCGCAGCGTGAAGGTCGAGCCCACGCCGTCCAGGCCGACGTCGGCCTCGGTGACGGCCCAGTCGGCCGTCTCCCCCTCCGGGGCGCCGACGTGCGTCGCGACGGTGTCGACGGGGATCTCGGCCTCGCCGGCCAGCCGGCGGCCCCACTCGTCGTCGACCACGACGACCCCGCGGCGCGCGTGGCCGGCGCGGAACAGCTGGGCCTTGGCGCGGAAGTAGCCCTCCATGTCGCCGTGGAAGTCCAGGTGGTCGCGCTGCAGGTTCGTGAACCCCGCGACGTCGAGCTCCAGGCCGTTCATCCGGCCGAGCGCGAGCGCGTGCGAGGACACCTCCATGGCGGCGGCGGTCGCGCCGCGCTCCAGGCCGCGGGACAGGATCGACTGCACGACCGGCGCCTCGACCGTGGTGCGGGGGCTCTCGATGGCCTCGTCGCCGATCTTCAGCTCGACCGTGCCCATGACGATCGTCCGCTCGTGCTGCCGGCGCAGCGCGGCCTCGACGAAGTACATGGTCGTGGTCTTGCCGTTGGTGCCGGTGACGCCGACGGTGGTCAGCCTGCGGCCCGGGTGGTCGTGCAGCTCGGCGGCGAGGACACCGGCGATCGCGCGCGGGTCGTCGGTGACCAGCACCGGCAGCGCGCGCACGGCGTCGTCCGCGGACGCGGCCAGCACCTCGGCGCCGGCCCGGTCCGTGACGACCGCCACGGCGCCGGCCGCCGCGGCCTGCGCCGCGTGGGTCGCGCCGTGGGTGTGCGCGCCGGGCACGGCGACGAACAGGTCGCCCGGGAGGGCGTCGCCGCTCGCCACGGTGACCCCCGAGGTCGCGAGGTCCGCCGGCAGCGCGGCACCGGCCCTGACGAGCCCGAACGCGTCGGCGAGGTCGGCGACCCGGCGGCTGTGGGGGTACTCCGGCCGCAGCCGGCCCTGCGGGGACGTCATAGGGAGAATCTACCGCGAGGCCCGCGGGCCCCCGCGACCGGGGCGGCCGGGCGGGTGCCCGCGGGGGCGGCGGTGCTGGTGGCGCGCACGGGGCTCACCACGTGGTCGGGAAGAGCTGCGGCTGCGTCCCGCTGGGGGCGATGCCGAGCTCGGTGAGCGCGTAGCCGGCGACGTCGGAGAACACGGGCGCGGCGACGGTGCCGCCCCACTCGGACGTCCGCGGGTTGTGCAGGATCACGCTGACGGCGATCGCCGGGTCGTCCGCGGGGGCGACGCCGATGAACGACGCGGTGATGCCCTGGGTGCCGTCGGCGGCCCAGGCCTGCGCCGTACCGGTCTTGCCGGCCACCCGGTAGCCCGGGATCGCCGCGGCGGAGCCCGTGCCCTCGTCGACCGCGCTCTCCATCATGGTGAGCACCGTCTGCGCGGTCTCGGGCGAGACCACCTGGGTCGTCTCGGCGGCCTGCGACGGGGTGAACGTGCCGTCGGGCTCGGTCCACCCCTTGACCAGGTGCGGGGTGACCCGGACGCCGCCGTTGGCGATCGTCGCGAACACGTCGGTCGCCTGCAGCGCGGTCACCGACAGGCCCTGGCCGAACAGGACGGCGTACTTGGTGCGGCCGTCCCACTTGTCGGCGTCCCGCAGCACGCCGGACTGCTCGGCCGGCAGCTCGATCCCGGTCTTGGTGCCGAAGCCGAACTTGGCCAGGTAGTCGTGCCGCACCTGCTCGGGCAGGTCCTGGCCGATCATCACGGTGCCGGTGTTCGAGGACTCGGCGAGGATGCCGGTCGTCGTCAGCTGCATCCCGGCGTGCTCGTGCGAGTCCTTGAACGTCTGCCCGTTGGCCGTCGTGTAGTTGTACGGGACCGTGTACTGCTCGAGCGGGTCGGTGATGCCGGTCTCGATCGCCGCGGCCATCGTGATGATCTTCGCGGTCGAGCCGGGCTCGAACACGTCGGACACCGCGCTGGACCCGCCCCACAGCGTGTCGTCCGCGCCGGGGTCGTTGGGGTCGACCGTGCGCGACTCGGCCATCGCGAGCACCTCGCCGGTCTTGATCGAGGTCATCACGATCGTGCCGGAGTCGGACTGGGTGTCCGCGACCCGCTGCTCGATGGCCTGCTGGGCCTTCCACTGGATGTCCGAGTTGATCGTCAGCTGCACGCTGCGGCCGTCGGTCGCGGCGGTCGACTCCTCGAAGCCGCCCGGGATCTGCTGGCCGCCGCGGCCCCGCTCGTACGTCGTCTCCCCCGGCGTGCCGGACAGCTCGGAGTCCAGCGTCGCCTCCAGGCCCTGGGCGCCGCTCCCCTCGGAGTTGACCCAGCCCAGCAGGTTGCCCGCCAGGTTGCCGTTCGGGTAGACGCGCTCGGCCACCTGCTCGGACGTGATGCCGTTGATCCGCAGCTCGCGGACCGCCTGCCACACCTCGGGCAGCACGTTCTTCGCGACGTACTTGTAGCCGGCGTCGCCGTCCAGCGTCGCGCCGAGCTCGGCCGCGTTCACGCCGAGGATCGGGGCCATCAGCTGCGCGGCGCCGGCCGCGCCCGAGTAGGTCGTGCCGTCCTCCGTGGTCGACCAGGTCTTCACCAGGCGCTGGTTCACCACGATGTCGTAGCGGTCGACCGAGGTGGCGAGCACCTCGCCCTCGCTGTCGGTGATCGTGCCGCGCGCCGCGACGAGCTGGGAGGTGGTCAGGCGGCTGGTCAGCGCCTCCGCCGCGATCGCGTCACCGCCGACGCCCTGCAGCCAGAGCAGCCGGCCGGAGAACACGGTGAGCAGGAGGGCGACGACCACGACCAGCACCGTGCGGCGCCGGTCGAGCATCGCGACGCTCGGCCCGCCCGGGCGGGGCGTCCACGGGCCGCGGGGGCCGCGCTGGGTCGGGACCCCGGTCGCCGGGCGCCGGGCGGGGGTCCGGACCGGGCGGGCGGGCGGGGCGGTGCGCCGGGTGGTGGGCGTGCTCACTGCCCGGCCCCGACGTCGCCCTGCACCGTCCCGTCCGACAGCCGCAGCCAGCCGGTCGACCCGGCGGGCACCATGCCGAGGGCGGTGGCGGCCTCGGCGAGCTTCGCGGGCGCCTTGTTCGCGTCCAGCTCGGCGGACAGCGACTGCTCGTCGCGCGCCAGCTGGGCCAGCTCGACGTCCATCGAGCGCTGCTCGTACGCACCGGCCGCCAGCTGCGTGTTCAGCAGCAGCGCCGCGAGCAGCGCGCCGGCCAGGATCGCCATGCAGGTGACGACGAACGGCACGTGCGTGCGCGCCTGCGCCGGCGGCCGGACCAGCCGGAGCCGCGGCCGCTCCGGGGCGGACCGGGGCGCGTCGGACGGGCGGGGGCGGACGCGCGGTGCGCGGACGACCTGCTCGGCGCTCATGCGGTTCTCCTCGGTCCGTTCGGGGTGCGGGGCGTGCGGGGGCTGCGGCTGCGGTCCGGGCGGCGGGCGCCCGGACCGCCGGTACTGCCGGTGTCGCCCGGGGTCGGGCGCAGGTGCTCGGGGGTGGGGCGCAGCCGCTCGGCGGCGCGCAGCCGCACGGACTGCGAGCGCGGGTTGCGGGCGAGCTCGGCGGCGTCCGCCTCCTCCGCGCCGCGGGTGAGCAGCCGCAGGTACGGCGCGTGCGTGTCCGGGACCACCGGGAGCCCGGGCGGGGCGCTGATCTCCGCGCCCGCGGCGAACGCGCGCTTGACCAGGCGGTCCTCGAGCGACTGGTAGGCCTCGACGACGATCCGGCCGCCGACCACCAGCGACTCGACGGCCGCCGGGATCGCGCGGGCCAGGACCGCCAGCTCGTCGTTCACCTCGATCCGCAGCGCCTGGAACGTGCGCTTGGCCGGGTTGCCGCCGGTCTGCCGCGCCGCCGCGGGGATGCCCGCCCGGACCAGGTCGACCAGCTCGGAGGTCCGCTCCAGCGGGGCCTTCTCGCGGGCCTGCACGATGCGGCGGGCGATCCGGCCGGCGAACCGCTCCTCGCCGTACTCGCGCAGCACCCGGACGAGGTCGGCCTCGTCGTAGGTGTTGAGCACCTCGGCGGCCGTGCGGCCGCGCGTCGGGTCCATCCGCATGTCCAGCGGCGCGTCCTGCGCGTAGGCGAAGCCGCGCTCGGCCTCGTCGAGCTGCAGCGAGGACACGCCGAGGTCCATCAGCACGCCCTGCACGCCGGGCAGGCCCAGGCGCTCGACGACCTCGGGGATCTCGTCGTAGACCGCGTGCACCGGGGTGAACCGGTCGCCGAACGGCGCGAGCCGCGCCGAGGCCAGCCGCAGCGCCTGCGGGTCGCGGTCGATGCCGACGACCCGCACGTGCGGCAGCGCCGCGAGCACGCCCTCGGTGTGCCCGCCCATGCCGAGCGTCGCGTCGACCAGGACCGAGCCGGGCTCCGCCAGGGCGGGGGCGAGCAGGTCGATGCAGCGCTGCAGCAGCACCGGGAGGTGGCGGGAGGCGGCGTCGCGCTCCGGGCGGGCGGGCTGGTCGGGCAGCTCGGGCGCGTCGGGCACGGGGGTCTCCTTCCTCCGGGTGGTGGTGCGGGTGCGTGGTGCGCGTGGTGGTGCGACTGCGTGGTGCGGGTGGTGCTTCGCGGGGCACGGGGGTGGTCGGGCGGCCCCTCCGCCGTCCGACCAGATCCCCCACCGGCCCTCTGACGCCGGGGAAGTGCGTCAGAGCTGCCGGGGGGAGGTCTCGCCGGGCGGTGGTGCTGGGTGGTGCGGGTGGTGCGGGTGGTGCGGGTGGTGCTGCGTGGTGCCGGGGTCGTGCGGGTCAGAAGGCGCCGGGGAAGACCTCCTCCGCCGTCTCGGCGTAGCCGGCCTCCTGCTCCGCCAGGTACGTCTCCCACGCCTGCAGGTCCCAGACCTCGACCCGGGTGCCGGCGCCGATGACGGCGACGTCCCGGTCGAGCCCCGCGTAGGAGCGCAGCATCGGGGGGATCGAGATGCGTCCCTGCTTGTCGGGCGTCTCGTCCGAGGCGCCCGACAGGAACACGCGGAGGTAGTCGCGGGCCTGCTTGCTGGTCACGGGGGCTTGGCGCAGCTTGTCGTGCATCCGCGCGAACTCGTCGAGCGGCAGCAGGAACAGGCAGCGGTCCTGGCCCCGGGTCATGACCAGACCCTGGGCGAGCTGGGGGCGGAACTTGGCCGGGAGGATCAGCCGCCCCTTCTCGTCCAGCTTCGGGGTGTGCGTCCCGAGGAAGGGCACGGAGGAGCCGAGCCCGGCCAGCGCCTGCTCGAACCCCACGTCGTCCACCTCCCCCGGACCGCGCGCACCGGCACCCCTCGGCACCCGATGGCTCCACGGTACTCCACTTCGCTCCACCCGCACGGGAGGAATTCGCGGCAGGCGGGTGAAGTTCCTGCGTCGTCGCAGGTCAGCGCCGGTGGAGCGGGGTGGAGGGCCGGAGGGGCGCGGCGGGGTCCGGCGGGCCTTCCTGGCCGTCCCGCCGAGAGCGGCGCCACTGCCCCTCCCGCGACGTCCTCGCAGGTCAGCGCGCGTGGACGACCGGCGAACCGCGCCGGGCACCCCCGTCCGGGGAGGAAGGTGGAGGGCCCCGGGGTGGTCCGGGTGGGGGGAAGTGGGGAGTCCGGGTGCACGTTCACCTCCCGCCCGGGGTCGGCGCCGCTTAGGCTTCCCCCAGTCGACCGAGGGGGTCCCCATGCCCGTAGCAGTGCCCGGCGCGTCCGCGATGGACGAGCTCATCACCGTGACGGACCGGATGCGCGGGAGCATCGCCCGCGTCGTCACCGGCCGCCCGGAGCTGGTCCGCACCGCCGTCGCGGTCCTGCTCGCCGAGGGGCACCTGCTGCTCGAGGACGTGCCCGGCGTCGGCAAGACGACGCTGGCCAAGGCGCTCGCCCGCACGATCGACTGCACCGTCGGCCGCGTGCAGTTCACGCCCGACCTGCTGCCGAGCGACCTGACCGGCGTCACGATCTACCGCGCCGCGACCCAGGAGTTCGAGTTCCGGCCCGGCCCGGTGTTCTCGAACATCGTGATCGGCGACGAGATCAACCGCGCCTCGCCCAAGACCCAGTCGGCGCTCCTGGAGTCGATGCAGGAGGCGCAGGTCACCGTCGACGGCACCTCGTACCCGCTCCCCCGGCCGTTCCTCGTCGTCGCGACGCAGAACCCGGTCGAGATGGAGGGCACCTACCCGCTGCCCGAGGCGCAGCGCGACCGGTTCATGGCCCGGCTCACCGTCGGCTACCCGAGCGCCGAGGCCGAGCTCGCCATGCTCGACACCCAGGAGACCTCGGACCCGCTGGCGCACGTCTCGCCGGTCACCGACGCCGACCAGGTCACCCGCCTCATCGACACCACCCGGCACCTGTACGCCTCGCCCGCGGTGAAGCAGTACGTGGTCGACCTCGTCTCGGGGACCCGCGACGACCCGGCCCTGCGGCTCGGCGCCTCGCCGCGCGCGGCGATCCAGCTGCTCCGCGCGGCCAAGGGCCTCGCCGCGGTCGACGGCCGGGACCACGTGCTCCCCGACGACGTGCAGCAGCTCGCCGAGCCGGTGCTGGCGCACCGCGTCATCCTCAGCGCCGAGTCCCGGCTGTCCGGGCGCAGCGGCCAGGACGTGATCGGCGACCTCGTCGCCCGCGTGGCCGTCCCCGCGCCGGCCCGCACCGCGGTGCGCGACCGGACCGCGGCGGGCTGATGCGCCTGCGCCCGACCCGACGCGGCGTGGGCCTCGTGGTCCTCGGCCTGGCCGTGGGCGCGACCGGCACCGCCTTCGGGTCGACGGACCTGCTGACGATCGGCACGCTCCCGGTGCTGCTGGTCGTGCTCGGGATGCTCGCGGTCGGCGTCGTCGACCCCGGCCGCGGCCAGGGCCTGCGCACCCGGCGCACCGTCCAGCCGGACCCGGTGCACGTCGGCCGCACCGCCGACGTCCAGGTCGAGGTGGGGCTCGCCCGCGGCGCGTCCCGCGCGCGGCTCACCGACCTCCAGCTGCGCGAGCAGGCCGCCGTCGAGCTGTCCGGCGGCCGGCCGCTGCGCGCCACCGTCGCGCGCGAGCCCCGCGCCGTCCGGCTGCGCTACCCCGTGCAGGCGACCCGCCGCGGCCGGTGGGCGCTCGGCCCGCTCGTCGTGACCCGCACCGACCCGTTCGGCGTCGCCCGGGTCCGCGCCACCCTCGGCGTGCGGGAGACCGTCACCGTGTGGCCCTCGGTCGTCGACCTGCCGGTCCCGCGCGAGCTGCTGGTCGCCGAGCCCGAGCGGTCCGTCGTCGGCGCCCGGTCCCCCGCCCCCGACGACGCCGCGCTCCGCGACTACCGGGTCGGCGACGACCTGCGCCGCGTGCACTGGCCGAGCAGCGCCCGCCGCGGCGAGCTGGTCGTCCGGTCCGACGAGCGCGCCGGCATGCGACCGGTCACCGTGCTGCTCGACCAGCCCGCGCCCGGCGACGCCCTCGAGTGGTGCATCTCGCTGGCCGCCTCCGTCGCGCTCGCGACCCACGGCGCCGGCCACCCCACCCACCTGCTCACCGGCACCGCCGCCGACGACCCGCACGCCGCCCGGCTCGAGGCGCCCGGCCGCCAGCAGCTGCTCGACTCGACCGTCGACCTGTCCGGCCAGCCGGACGCCGCAGCGGCGGAGGCCGCGCTGCTCGCGGAGATCCGCGGTCTGGACGACGCGGACGGCGGCTCGGGGCTGGTGATCGCCGTGCTCGGCCCGCAGGGCCCCGCCGGCCGCGCCGCGCTCGCCGGGGTGAGCCAGACCCGCCCGGGCTGGGCGCTCGTGCGCGGGGCGGACGACGACGAGAGCGCGACCGCGACGGCCCGCCAGCTGCGCCGCGCCGGGTGGCGCGTCGTGCAGGCCGAGCCCGGCGCCGACCTCGAGGCCACCTGGTGGCGGCTGACGGGCGGTGCGGCGTGAGCGGCGGGGCGGCCCTGCGCCGCGGATGGCGCTCCCCCGCCGCCACCGCGCTGACCGCCGTCGCGACCTGCACCGCGCTCGGCTCGCTGTCCGGGCTGCTCGCCGGCGGGACCTGGGTGCTGCACGCGGTGCTCGCGGTCGCCGGCGCCGCGCTCGTCGTGGGCGGCACCCGCAGCCTCACCCGGTCCACCTGGCTGCCGTCGCTGGTCGGGCTCGTGGTCTCCGCGTACGCGCTGCTGGCCTTCTACGCCACGCCACCGGGCGGCAACCCGCTCCTGGTCGGGCCCGGCACGATCCGGCACACCGGCCAGCTCGTGCAGCAGGCGGCCCAGCTCATCGAGACCTCGGTCGTGCCGATGGCGGTGTGGCCGCCCGTCGAGCTGATCCTCGTCGCCGCCGCGGTCCTGGTGTTCCTCGCGGCGGACCTGCTCGCCGTCGGATGCGGCATGCCCGCGCTCACCGGCATCGCCTACGTCGCCATGTGGACCCCGGCCGTCGTCCTCGGCTTCCCCGGCAGCACCTGGGCGCTCGCCGCGACCGGGTTCTGCTACCTGCTGCTGCTGGCGCTCGCGCAGCCGCCGGTGTCGCGCGACCGCACCGGACGGCGCGCCGGCGTCGTGCTGGCCGGCGCCGCGGGGCTCGTCGCCGTGACGCTCGCCGCCGGCCCGGCGGTGTCCGCCGTGCCCGCGTGGTCGTGGGTCGACCTGCCGGACGTCGGGACCGGCGCGGTCGGCCCGGTCCGGCTCGCCGACGACCTCGACCTCCGCGAGAGCCTGCGCGACCAGTCGTCGCAGGTCGTGCTCAGCTACACCGTCGACCGCGTCGACGACGAGGCCGAGGGGCCCGCCGCCACCGCGTCGCTGATCGGGCCGCTGCGGTCGTTCACCCTGCGCGACTTCGACGGCCGGTCCTGGCAGCGCGAGCCCGCCGACGACCTGGCCGAGTGGGACCCGGACGGGCTGCTCGCCTCCGACCCCTCGCTGGTCGGCGCGGCTCCGGACGGCGCCCGCGGCACCCTCACCGACGTCCAGGTCCGGATCGGCGCCCTCCGCGAGCAGCGCCTGCCCGTCAGCACGTTCCCGCGCACGGTGCAGATCGACGGGCCGTGGACCTACGACGCCGCCCGGGACGAGGTGGTCAGCCGCAGCCGCACCGAGGCGGGCAGCGGCTACGAGATGCTCGTCGAGGTCCCCGACCTCAGCCCGGACGTGCTGCGCGCGGCCAGCGGCGACGTGCCCGAGGACGTGCAGACCTACCTCGAGGTCCCCGAGACCGAGCACGCCGACGACCTGCGCGCCCTCGCCGTCGAGCTCACCGCCGACGCGGCCACCCCCTACGACCAGGCGCTCGCCCTGCAGACGTACTTCCGGGACGGCACCCAGTTCCGGTACGACACCTCGATCGAGCCGGGCGACAGCGACGACGCCGTGTGGGACTTCCTGCAGAGCCGACGCGGGTACTGCGTCCAGTTCGCGACCTCGATGACGGTCCTCGCGCGCACCCTCGGCATCCCGGCGCGGCTCGGGGTCGGCTTCCTGCCCGGCGAGCTCGGCACCGACCGCACCTACCGGGTCACCGGCGCCGACGCTCACGCCTGGCCGGAGCTGTACTTCCCCGGCACCGGCTGGGTCCGGTTCGAGCCGACACCCGCGGTGCAGACGGGCCCGCCGCCGTCCTGGAGCAACCCGTTCAGCGCCGCCGCCCCGACGACCGCCCCGACCGCCGGCGCCCCGCAGACCACGAGCACCCCGAGCGCCGCCGCCACCACCGCCGCCCCGCAGGACCAGGGCGGGCTGCCGGGCGTGGTCGCGAACCCGCGCACCCGGGGTCCGCTGATCGCCGTCGTCGCTCTGCTGGTCGTGGCGACCGCCCTCGCCGCCGTGCTCGCGGTGCGCCGACGTCGCCGCCCCGCGCTCCGGCTCGCGCCCGAGGTCGCCTGGCGCCGGCTCCGCGACCGGCTCCGGCGCGCCGGCATCACGTGGCCGGACTCCCGCACGCCGCGGCAGGCGGTCGCGGCGATCCGGTCCCAGGTCCAGGCGCGCCGCGGCCGCCCGCTCGGCCCGGACGCCGACCGCGCGCTCGCGGCGCTGGCGGCCGCGCTGGAGCGCGAGCGCTACGCCCCCGACCCGGTGGACGACGACCCGGAGGAGCTCCAGGCCTGGGTCGCGACCGTGCTGACCGACGTGAGCACCCGCGCCCCGGGCGACCGTCCCGCCGCGGGCCCGCGCCCGGCCGAGGCCTGAGGCGAGCGAGCCGGCCGCCCGCACGCGCCGCGCCGCCACCCGCGCACCCGCACCACGCCCGGCCCGCCGAGATAGGACCGTCCGGCCGAGATAGGACCGCAGACGGTCCTATCTCGGCGCGCAGGTCCGATCTCGGCGGATGCCGGGGGCGACCCGGCCGCACCGCGCGCCGAGATCGGCGGCTTGGCGCGAGATCGGTGGTTCAACGCACCGATCTCGGGCCAAAGCACCGATCTCGCGGCCGACGGCGTCGCGGGCGAGCGCGTCCTGAGCCTCGGGGGCGGCGCGCGACGTGTGCCCGGCGGCGCGTTCGGTGGCTGCCGCCGGGTTCGGTGCCCGCAGCCACCGAACCCGGCCGGCACCACCCAACCGGGAGCCGTGAGCGTGCGGGCCGCGGCGGAGACGATGAGGGCGTTCTCGCGCACGAGCGGATCGCGCGCGAGAAGACCGCGCACGAGCGGGCCGCGCGCGAGAAGACCGTGCACGGGCGGACCGCCCACGCGCGGACCACGCGCGGCGGCACGCCGCGGGCCCGCCCCTCGCGGAGCGGGCCCGGGTGCGACGGTGCCGCGGGGTCAGGCGGGCGGGCGCAGGGTCGTCAGCGACCCTGGTCGCGCCGCTTGTCCCAGCGGTCCTCCATCCGGGACATGAAACCCTTCTTGGCCTTGGGGGCCGCAGGGCGCGGTGCGGTGCTGCCGTCGGCCCGGACGACGCCGACCGGCCCGCCACCGCGACGCGGGCGCGTGAACGCGATCGCGACGGAGGCGAACATGACGACGAAGCCCAGCACGCCGAGCCACACCTCGGACGCCGCAGCGCCCACCACCAGGAGCAGCAGCCCCACGACGGCACCGATGCCGCCCAGGACGTACCGCAGGACCGGCTTCCGCCCACGCGATGTCAGCGTGTTCGCGAGCCGGGGATCATCAGACGTGAGCTGACGCTCCATCTGCTCCAGTACACGTTGTTCGTACTCGGAGAGAGGCATTCCAACCCCCGTGCTCCGCCGTCGGGACTTCTTCACCTCAGGATAGATGGCCGGTGGCGAAGTCGGAAGTCGAGCGCTCCCCCGCGGCGGGTGACCCTGCCGACACCTCGCGCGCGGACCGTCCCACGGTGGGCGTCCCGGCGCCGATCGCGGCCCGCCCGAACCGGGCGCGCACGAGGTCCATCGCCCGCTCCGCCTCGCGCCGGGCGTCCGGGTCGGAGCCGGTCACCTCGTCGAGCGTGGGCTGCCGGATGACGTCCGCGGCCGGCATCAGGCCCTCCGCGCGGACGCCGACGAGCCGCACCGGGAGCCCGCCGAGGTCGGCGGCGGCGAGGAGGTCGCGCGCCACGAGGTAGAGCTCGCGCCCGACGTCGGTCGGCTGCGCCAGCGTCCGGGACCGGCTGAGCGTCCGGAAGTCCGAGGTGCGGATCTTCACGGCGACGGTCCGGGCGACGAGCCGCTGCGCCCGCAACCGCCCCGCGCACCGGTCGGCGAGCTCGAGCGCCTTGCTGTCCACGACCCGCATGTCCCGGACGTCGACGGCGAAGGTCTCCTCCGCGCCGATGCTCTTCTCCTCGCGGCCCGGCGTCACGGGACGGGGGTCCCGCCCCCAGGAGAGGTCGTGCAGGTGCGCGCCGGCGACCTTGCCGACCGCGCGCTGCACGACGGCCACGTCGCTGTCGGCGAGCTCGGCCACGGTGCGGATGCCCCAGCGCTCGAGCGCGGCAGCGGTCCGCTCGCCGACGCCCCACAGCGCGCCGACCGGCAGCACCCGGAGGAAGTCGACGGTCGCGGCCCTGGGCACGAGCAGCACGCCGTCCGGCTTGGCGTGCCCGGACGCGAGCTTCGCGACGAACTTGGTGGCGCCGATGCCGACGGAGCAGGTGATGCCGTGCCGCGCCTGCACCCGCTCGCGGATGAGCGCGGCGATCCGGGTCGGGCTGCCGAGCCGGCGCCGCGCCCCGCTCACGTCCAGGAACGCCTCGTCGACGCTGACCTGCTCGACGATCGAGGTCACGTCGTGCAGCACCTGCATCACGCTGCGCGACACCTCGGTGTAGGCGCCGTGGTCCGGCGGGACGACGATCGCCTGCGGGCACCGGCGCAGGGCCACCGCCATCGGCATGGCCGAGTGCACCCCGAACGCGCGCGCCTCGTACGTCGCGGCGAGCACGACGGAACGCTCGGAGCCGCCGACGATCACCGGCTTGCCCCGCAGGTGCGGCCGCCGCGCGAGCTCCACGGAGGCGAAGAACGCGTCCATGTCGACGTGCAGGATCGAGCACCCGTCCTCCTCGGTGCCCCAGTCGCGCTTCGCGTCCTGCGACCGCGGGCCCCGGCTCATCCGGCGCGCGCCGCCTCGACCTCGACCGCGGCGCTCTCCAGCTCGGCCCGGACCAGGTCCAGGAAGTCCTCCGCGTGGCAGAGCACCTGCTCGGCGCGCTCCGTGGACACCGCGTCGAACCGACCGGCGTCCACGGCTGCACGCAGGCCCGCGCCCGCGGCGAAGTAGGCGGACCAGCGGCCCATCTCCGGGGCGACCCGGTCGAGCAGCTCCCACACCGTGCGCGGCCCGCGGCGCGCCGACAGCGGCTGCCGCTCGGCGAGCACCGCCGCTCCGGCCCGCAGGGCGGCGAGGTGCGCGTGCGTGAACTGCTCCCAGGGCTCCGAGGAGAACTGCGCGGCCACGAGCTCCGCGTCCGCGCGCTGCAGCAGCTCGGCCGTGCGGCCCGACAGCCCGGGCGCGGCACTCCGCAGGGCACGAAGGGTCTTGACCGGCATCGCGCACCTCCCTCTCTCGACAGTCCCAGTATCGAACACCTGTTCGAACGCGTCAACCCGTACGGTGGGCGGATGGCGTCTCGTGGCCGGTCCGGCCGATCCAGCAGGTCGGAGAGGGCCACGAGAGCCTCCCGTCCCGACTCAGAGTCCCACCGACCACCGACACGCGGCGGGCGCGGCGGCTCCGCCGGACCCGGGCAGCCGTGGCCCGACGGCCCGGTCCCCATCGCCACCGGCACCGCCGAGGTGCAGCGCTCGCCGGACGACCCGGACGCGGTGACCCTGCTGGTGAACGGCGTGCCGAGCTCGCACCTCGACCTCGCCGACCCGGAGCGCCTCGACTTCGAGTACATGCAGCAGATGGCGGCGGTCCTGGACCACCTCCCGACGGCGGACGGCCCGTTCCGCGCCGTGCACCTCGGCGCCGCCGGCTGCGCGATGGCGCGGTGGGCGCACGCGCGGTTCCCCGGCGCCCGGCAGGTCGCGGTCGACCTCGACCCGGTCCTCGTGGCCCTGGTCCGCGACTGGTTCGACCTGCCCCGGTCCCCCGCCCTGCGCCTGCGGGCCGGCGAGGCGCGCGCGGAGCTCGGCACGCTCGCCGGTGCCAGCGCGGACGTGGTGGTGCGGGACGTGTTCGCCGGCGACCGCACGCCCGCGCACGTGACCACCGAGGAGTTCGCGCGGGACGTCGCGCGGGTGCTGCGCCCCGGCGGCGTCTACCTGGCGAACTGCGCCGACCGCCCGCCGCTCGCGCTGGCCCGCGCCGAGGCCGCGACGCTCGGCGCGGTGTTCCGGCACGTCGGCGTCGTCGCCGAGCCCGCGGTGCTGCGCGGCCGGCGGTACGGGAACCTCGTGCTCATCGGCACGGACGACCCGGCGCTGCTCGCGGACGCCGGGCTGGCCCGCGACCTCCGGTCGCTGCCGGTGCCCGCGCGGCTGCTGGTCGACGAGGAGCTCGCGGCGTTCGTCGGCCGCGCCGCCCCGCTGCGCGACGCCGCGCCCGAGCTCGAGCCGGACCCCGCGGAGCCCGACCCGGGCGCCTGACCCCGGACGCGACAGAGGCCGCACCCCCGGAGGGGATGCGGCCTCGTCGTGCGGACTGCCCGCGAGGGGCGGCCGGAGTCAGATCAGAGCGGACGGACCTGCTCCGCCTGCGGGCCCTTCGGGCCCTGGGTGATCTCGAACTCGACGCGCTGGCCCTCCTCGAGCGAGCGGTAGCCCTGGGAGTCGATGGCCGAGTAGTGCACGAAGACGTCGGCGCCGCCGCCGTCCTGGGCGATGAAGCCGTAGCCCTTCTCGGCGTTGAACCACTTGACAGCACCCTGTGCCATGTTCTTGTCCTTCTGTCCATCCGGTGACGGTGCCGGGAACTCCCCGGACCGTGCCGCAATGCCTATCCCGCGTCCTGCACCGGGTGGACCAGCCGGATGGCTGGAAGGTGCCGCGCGGGCGTCCCCGGAGGGGCCCGACCGGCGCCGGTCAAGCGTCAGTACGTCACTGCAACACGGCGATCCTCTCACGCAGGTCATCGCGACGCCACGGTTCTTCAAGGCCCGATGGGGCGTGGATCACAACGATCCGGTCACGAGCCGATCACAGGACGACCACCCCGACCGACCGGTCGGGAGGGGTTCAGACCGCCAGCCCCGGGTGGGCGCGGCGCGCGGCCCGCCGGCCGAGGAGCATCGCGGCGACGCCCAGCACCCACGGCACCGCCACCCACGCGAACGCCGACCGGAACGCGTCGAGGTCGCGCGCGTCGGCGCCGCCCGACGCCGCGTCCAGCACGATCCCCACGACCAGCATGGTCGCGAGCGCCCCGACGAACCCGCCGGTGTTGACGAACCCGGTGGCGGTGCCCAGCCGCCGCGGCGGTGTGCAGGACCGCGCCACGTCGAACGCCACGAGCGAGGTCGGACCGCCGACGGCGACGACGACGACGAACACGCACAGCACCGCGTACGGCACCGGCGCGGTGGGCAGGGTGACCGACAGCCACGCCAGGCCGATCGCGGCCGACGTGCCGAGTGCCAGGGGCATCCGCGCGCGCGGGTGCCGGCCCACGACGACGCCGATCACAGGCCCGGCGACCACCGCCGCGACCACGTTGAGCGTGAGCAGCGCGCTCGCCTCGCCCGGCGTGCGGCCCTGGCCCTCCACGAAGAACGCGAACCCCCACAGCAGCACGACGACGTGGTTGCTGAACTGGCCCGAGAAGTGCATCCAGAACGCCAGCCGCGCACCGGGGTCGCGCAGCACCGCGCGCAGCGCACCGGGCTCCCGCGGCGCCCGGGCTCGCGCGGGCCGCCACCGCCGGCGCAGCAGGCCGACCCGCCACCACGGTGCGGGTGCGGCCGCGGCGCCCGCGGCGAGGGCAGCAGCGACCCCGGGCTCGGCGGCCCGACCCGCGGGTGCGTCCGGGCCCGCGAGCGCCCCGACGGGCACGTCGGCCTCCGCCGGCGCATCCCGCACGACCGCCACCACCGCGACCGTCGCGACCACGCCCACGGCCGCGACGGACAGGAAGGTGGTCCGCCAGCCCTCGGCGTGCAGCAGCGCGACGACGGGCACCGCCGACAGCACCTGCCCCAGCTGCCCGAGGCTCCCGGTGAGCTGCGTCATCACGGGCACGCGACGGGCGGCAAACCACGCGGGCACGAGCCGGACCACCGAGACGAACGTCAGCGCGTCCCCCGCGCCGACGAGCACCCGGCCGGCCAGCACCCAGCCCGCCGAGGGCGCGAGCGCCAGCACCGTCTGCCCGAGCGCCATCCCGGCCGCGCCCGACGCGACCAGCACCCGAGGCCCGTACCGGTCGAGCAGGACGCCGACCGGCACCTGCAGCAGGGCGTAGACGACGAGCTGCGCCACGGCCATCGTCGCCAGCAGGGCGGACGAGACGCCGAACAGGTCGGTCACCTCGAGCGTGGCGACGCCCAGCGACGACCGGTTCATGATCGCGACGACGTACGCGCCGACCGCGACGGACCAGACGAGCAGGGCGCGGCGGTCGGAGGTCACGTGGAGCCATTCTGCCGGTCCCCGCGTGCGCCCCCGACGAGTCGCGGGTCACACACAGGGACTGGCCCCGGGCATCAGTACCCCGGGTTCGGCCCCTTCTCGTCGCCCTGCTGGGCGAGGAACCGCTCGAACTCGGCGCCCAGCTCGTCGGCGGTCGGCAGCTCCGCGGTCTCGGCGAGCAGGCTCGGCCGCCCGATGTTGCGGGCGAACGCGTCGTACTGCTGCTCGAGCGCGTGCACCACCGTCTGCACCTCGGGCTGGTCCTCGACCTGGCGCTCGACCTCCAGCATCGTCTCGGACGCGGCCTCGGTCAGCGCCCCGAGGTCGAGCTCGAGGCCGGCGGCGCGCTGCACGTGCTCCAGGCCCGTGATCGACGCCTGCGGGAACGGCGACTGCGCGAGGTAGTGCGGGACGTGCACCGCGAAGCCCATGGCGTCGTGCCCGGACTGGCCGAGCCGGATCTCCAGCAGCGTGCCCGCGGAGGCCGGGACCTGCACGGTGCCGAACCACGACGTGTAGTCCGCGACGAGCTCCGGCCGGTTGGCGTGCGCCGTCACCGACAGGGGCCGGGTGTGCGGGATGCCCATGGGGATGCCGTGCAGGCCCACGGTCAGCGGCACGTCGAACCGCTCGACGATCTGGCGCACCGCGGCGGCGAACCGCTCCCACTGCACGTCCGGCTCGACGCCGTGCAGCAGCAGGAACGGCACCCCGGAGGTGTCCTTCACCAGGTCGACGGCGAGCTCCGGCTCGTCGTACTCGCCCCAGTGGTCGCCCTCGAAGGTGGCGGTGGGGCGGCGGGAGCGGTAGTCGAGGAGCTGGTCGACGTCGAAGGTCGCCAGCCGCTCGGTCGGGAGCTGCTCGGTCAGATGCTCGGCCGACAGCCGCCCGGCGCCGCCGGCGTCCACGAAGCCGCGCACCGCGTGCACGAGCACCGGCCCGCTGCCGCCCGCGGTCCGCGCCTCGACCTCGGCGGCGACCGCCGGGTCGACGGCGTAGATCTCGCTCGGGTCCAGCATGGGGTCCTCCCTGGGGGTCAGTCCGCGCGCCGCCCGGGGGGCGGCGTCCTGAGGGTCACAACACCGCGGGCGCCCCGCCTCTTCCCGAGCGGCCCGACGATCTTCGCGCTGGCAGCGACCCCGGCGACCGCCACCCGGTCGGCCGTCACACGCCCCTCCCGGAATGGTGGAGAATGGACGGCCGCTCCGGCCGCCCGACCCCGTGTCGACGCCGGCCGGGCGCGGCGCAGGACGGTGGCGCCACCCGGGGGTCGGGGCGCCACGGGGACGACCGACGGGAGCAGGCGTGACCGGGATCGAGGCGCAGCTGGCGGCCGAGCAGGAGGTCGTCGACGGCCTGTACGCGCGGCTGGACGAGCTGCGGGCGGCCACCCGCGAGCGACTGACGGAGGTCCGCCGCGTCGGCCCGTCGGGCTCGCCCCAGAACCGCTCGGAGCGGGACGCGTTCGCCACCCTCTACGAGGACCGGCTCGCGCGGCTGGAGGCCGTCGAGGACCGGCTGGCGTTCGGCCGGCTGGACCTGTCCGACGGCGGCCGCCGGTACATCGGCCGCATCGGCCTGAACGACGACGAGCACGCCTCGATCCTCACGGACTGGCGCGCGCCCGCGGCGCAGTCGTTCTACCGGGCGACCTCGGCGAACCCCGACGGCGTCGTGCAGCGCCGGCACCTGGTGACCCGCGGCCGCCGCGTCACCGGCCTGGAGGACGAGGTCATCGACCTCGACGTGCTCGCCGACGAGGAGGCCGCGGCCCGGCTGGGCGCGCTGTCCGGCGAGGGCGCGCTGCTGGCGGCGCTGGCCGCGCGGCGCACCGGGCGGATGGGCGACATCGTCGCGACCATCCAGGCGGAGCAGGACGCGATCATCCGCGCCGACCTGGCGGGCGCGCTCGTCGTGCAGGGCGGCCCGGGGACCGGCAAGACCGCCGTGGCGCTGCACCGCGCCGCCTACCTGCTCTACGCCCACCGCCGCGTGCTGGAGCGCTCGGGCGTGCTGCTGCTCGGCCCCAGCCGCACCTTCCTGCGGTACATCGACCAGGTGCTCCCCTCCCTCGGCGAGACCGGCGTCGTGTCGACCACGGTCGGCGAGCTGTTCCCCGGGATCGTCGCGACGGGCACCGAGGACGACGTCGTCGCCGAGATCAAGGGCCGCCCGGTGTGGCGGAAGATCGTCGAGCGCGCCGTCCGGCAGCGGCAGCGCGCACCGCAGCAGCCGACCGTCGTGACGATCGACGGCCACCGGATCGTCGTGAAGCCGTCCGACGTGCGCGGCGCGATCAACCACGCCCGCCGCGGGCACCGGCCGCACAACCAGGCGCGCGTGACGTTCGTGCGCGACATGCTGGGCCGGCTCGCGGAGCAGTACGTCAGCCAGCTCGGCTGGTCGGTCGCGCCGGACGAGCGCGGCGAGATCCTCGAGGAGCTGCGCACGACCCGCGAGATCCGGATCGCGCTGAACCTCGCGTGGATGCCGCTCACCCCCCAGGGCCTGATCTCGGGGCTGCTGTCGAAGCCGGCCCGCCTGGACGCCGCCGCGCCGGAGCTGTCCGGGCACGAGCGCGCCGCCCTGCTCCGCGACGCCGACGCCCCGTGGACCGAGGCAGACGTGCCGCTGCTCGACGAGGCGGCGGAGCTGCTGGGCGAGGACGACCAGGCCGCCCGCGCGCAGGCGAAGCACGACGCCGCGCAGCGCGCCCAGGAGCTCGACTACGCCCGGCAGGTGCTGGAGCAGTCCGGCACCGGGCTCGTGTCGGCCGAGCTGCTCGCGGACCGGTTCGCCGCGACCGGCCCGGCGCTCACCACCGCGGAGCGCGCCGCGGCCGACCGCACCTGGACCTACGGGCACGTGGTCGTCGACGAGGCGCAGGAGCTCTCCCCCATGGCCTGGCGGATGGTGCTGCGCCGGGTGCCGACCCGGTCGCTCACCGTCGTCGGCGACGTCGCGCAGACCTCGACCGCCGCCGGCACCCGGGACTGGGCCGCGACGTTCGACCGCATCCTCGCGGGCGGCTGGCGGCTGTCCGAGCTCACCGTCAACTACCGGACCCCCGCCTCGGTGGCCCGCGCCGCCGAGCGCGTCGGCCGCGCGGCCGGGCTGCCGCTCACGCCGACGACCTCGGCCCGCGACGTCGACGACGCGCTGCGCACCGACCTGGTCGACGCCGCCGCGGTGCCCGAGGCCGTCGCCCGGCACGCCGCAGCCGCGCTCGACGCGGTCCGCGACGCCAGCGGTGCCGGGCGGGTGGCGGTCATCGCGGCGCCCGAGGCGCTGCCGACGCTGGCGCGGGTGCTGCCGCAGGCGGGGTCCACGCGCGCCGGGTCGCCCGACCTGGACGCCCCGCTGACCCTGATGACGCCGACCCAGAGCAAGGGCCTGGAGTTCGACGCGGTCGTCCTGGTCGAGCCGGCCGACGTGCTCAAGGGCGGGGCCGGCGACCTGTACGTCGCGATGACCCGGCCGACGCAGGCGCTGCGGGTCGTGCACAGCCGGCCGCTGCCCGCGGGCTGGGAGCAGCCGGACGCGGGCTGACCGCGGGGCACGGGTGTCCGAGGACCGGGACCGGCTTGGAACCGCGACGCGGGAGGCGCACCATAGGCCCGTGCTACGCGCCCTGCTCCTCGAGAACCTGCACCCCCAGGCCCGCACCATCATGGAGGCGGCCGGCTACGAGGTCGTCACGCGCTCCGGCGCGCTCGACGAGTCCGAGCTGATCGAGGCGCTGCAGGGCGTGCACCTGCTGGGGATCCGGTCCAAGACCAACGTCACCGAGGCCGTGCTCGACGCCGCGCCCGACCTGGTCGCGGTCGGCGCCTACTGCATCGGCACCAACCAGATCGACCTGCACGCGGCGGCCTCCCGCGGCGTCGCGGTGTTCAACGCCCCGTTCTCGAACACCCGCTCGGTGGTCGAGATCGCGCTGGCCGACATCATCGCGCTGACCCGCCGCCTGACCGTGCTCGACAAGTCGATGCACGAGGGCGTCTGGAACAAGTCGGCCGACGGCTCGCACGAGGTCCGCGGCCGCACGCTCGGCATCGTCGGCTACGGCAACATCGGCACCCAGCTGTCGGTGCTCGCCGAGAACCTCGGCATGTCCGTGGTCTTCTACGACACGGCGGAGAAGCTGGCGCTCGGCAACGCGCGCCGCGCGGAGACGCTCGACGAGCTGCTGGACGTCGCGGACATCGTCACGCTGCACGTCGACGGCCGCAGCGGCAACGCCGGCCTGTTCGGCGCCAAGCAGTTCGCGCGGATGCGTGAGGGCGCGATCTTCCTCAACCTGTCGAGGGGCTTCGTCGTCGACTACGCCGCGCTGCGCGACGCGGTGCTCGCCGGGCACGTGGCCGGCGCGGCCGTCGACGTGTTCCCCGTCGAGCCGAAGCGCAAGGGCGACCCGTTCGAGTCCGAGCTGCGGGGCCTGCCGAACGTCATCCTCACCCCGCACACCGGCGGGTCCACCGAGGAGGCGCAGGAGGCGATCGGCCAGTTCGTGTCGAACAAGCTCCGCGACTTCATGCACACCGGCACCACGATGCTCAGCGTCAACCTGCCGAACCTCACGCTGGAGCACCGCCCCGGCGTGCACCGCCTCACCTACCTGCACCGCAACGTCCCGGGCGTGCTGGCCGCGGTCAACAACACGCTCGCCGAGCACGGCGCGAACATCGAGGGCCAGCTCCTCGCCACGCGCGGCGAGGTCGGCTACGTGGTGACCGACGCGGTCGCGGTGGAGCCCGCGGTGGTCGCGGCGCTGCGCGCCCGTCCGGAGACGATCCGGCTGCGCGTCGTCGACTGACGGCCCGACCCGCCGCCCGGCGGGGTGCCCGGCCCACACGCTAGCGTCGGGCACGTGCACCTCGCCGACGACGCCCGCCACGACCGACTCCCCCTGCGCCGCGCCGGCCGTTCCGGCCTGGACCTGCCCGCGGTGACCCTGGGGCTCTGGCAGAACTTCGGCGACGCGACGCCGTTCGCCGACCAGCGCGCGCTCGTGATCGCGGCGTTCGACGCCGGCGTCGTGCACCTCGACCTCGCGAACAACTACGGTCCCCCGCCCGGGGCCGCCGAGGAGAGCGTCGGTCGGCTGCTGGCGACCGACCTGGCGCCGTACCGCGACGAGCTGCTCATCGCGACCAAGGCCGGCTACCGGCAGTGGCCCGGCCCGTACGGCGAGTTCGGCTCCCGGAAGTACCTGCTGGCGTCCCTCGACCAGTCGCTGCGCCGGCTCGGCACCGACCGGGTCGACGTGTTCTACAGCCACCGGTACGACCCGAGCACCCCGTTGGAGGAGACGATCGGCGCGCTCAAGACCGCCGTCGACTCCGGCCGTGCCCTGTACGCGGGGATCTCGTCGTACTCCGCGCGGCGCACCGCCGAGGCGCTGGCGGTCGCCGACGACCTGGGCCTGCGGCTGACCCTGCACCAGCCGTCGTACTCGATGCTGAACCGCTGGGTCGAGCAGCCCGACGGCGAGGCCGGCGACCGCAGCCTGCTCGACGTCGCCGGGGAGGCCGGGCTCGGGGTCGTCGCGTTCTCCCCCCTGGCCCAGGGCATGCTCACCCGCAAGTACCTGGGCGGCGTGCCCGAGGACTCCCGGGCGGCGCGCGGCGGACCGCTGCGGGCGGAGTACCTGAGCGACGAGAACCTGGACCGGGTCCGCGCGCTGAACGCGGTGGCGGAGGCCCGGGGCCAGTCGCTCGCGCAGCTCGCCATCGCCTGGGTGCTGCGCGACCCGCGGGTGACGTCGGTGGCGCTCGGCGCGCGCACCCCCGAGCAGCTCCGGGAGAACCTCGCCGCGGTCGACGGTCCGGCCCTGACCGACGACGAGCTGGGCGAGATCGACCGGCACGCGGTGGACGCGGGCATCAACCTGTGGGGCTCGCGGTCCTCCGACCTCTGACACTCACAGGGAACCCTGCGCGGTTGCCTCGGGCTACGCACACGTAACTTACGCATCCGTAGGTTACGGTGACCTCGTGACCGACTTCACGCGACCGTGGCACACCTCCTACGCGCCGGGCGTCCCGGCCGTCGTCGACGTGCCCGACGAGCCGCTGACCGCCGCCCTGGACCGCGCCGCCGCGGCCTGGCCCGACCGCGTCGCGGTGGACTTCATGGGCGAGACCACGACGTACGCCGAGCTCGCAGGCGCGGTCGCGCGGGGCGCCGCCGTGCTCCGCGGCCTCGGCGTGCGCGCCGGCGACCGGGTCGCGATCGTGCTGCCCAACTGCACCGCGCACGTCGTCGCGTTCTACGCCGCGCTGCGGCTCGGCGCGGTCGTGGTCGAGACCAACCCGACGTACACCTCGGACGAGCTCGCGCACCAGCTCGCCGACTCCGGCGCCACCGTCGCGCTCGTCTGGGAGAAGGCCGTCGCACCCGTGCTCGCGGGGCAGGACCGCACGTCGGTCCGGACCGTCGTCGCCGTGGACGTGTCGGCCGACCTGCCCACCGCCAAGCGCCTTGCGCTGCGGCTCCCCCTGCCTGCCGCCCGCCGGACCCGGACCGCCCTGCGCGCCGCCCTCCCGGCCGGCACCCCGGTCTGGCACCGGCTGGTCGCGGAGGCCACCGCGCTCCCCGCCGGGACTCCCGGGCCGACGGCCGACGACGTGGCCCTGCTGCAGTACACCGGCGGCACCACCGGCACGCCCAAGGCCGCGGTGCTCACGCACCGGAACCTGGTCGCGAACGCGGTGCAGGGGCACGCGTGGACCCAGGCCGAGCCGGGCACCGAGACGATCTACGGCGTGCTGCCGTTCTTCCACGCGTTCGGCCTGACGCTCTGCCTCACCTACGCCACCCGCGTCGGCGCGACGCTGGTGGCGTTCCCGAAGTTCGACCCGGCGACCGTGCTCGCCGCGCAGCGGCGCCGCCCCGGCACCTTCCTGCCGGCCGTGCCGCCGATGCTCGACCGGCTCGCCGCGGCCGCCGAGGCGAAGAAGGCCGACCTGTCGTCCTTCCGGTACGCGATCTCCGGGGCGATGTCGCTGTCGCCCGAGACCGCCGCCCGGTGGGAGCGGCTGACCGGCGGCCTCGTCATCGAGGGCTACGGCATGACCGAGACCTCCCCCGTCGCGCTCGGCAGCCCGCTGTCCCCCGCCCGCCGGCCCGGTGCGCTGGGCCTGCCGTTCCCGAGCACCGACGTCCGCGTGGTCGACCAGGAGGACCCGACCCGCGACGTCGCCCCGGGTGAGCAGGGCGAGCTGCTCATCCGCGGCCCGCAGGTGTTCTCCGGCTACTGGAACCGGCCCGAGGAGACCGCCGACCAGCTGCTGCCCGGCGGCTGGCTGCGCACCGGGGACGTCGTCCGGCTCGACGACGACGGCTTCGTCGTCCTGGTCGACCGGATCAAGGAGATGATCGTCACCGGCGGCTTCAAGGTGTACCCGTCGCAGGTCGAGGACAAGCTCCGCGGCATGCCGGGCGTCCGGGACGTGGCCGTCGTCGGCCTCCCCGGCGGCGACCTCGGGGAGAAGGTCGTGGCCGCGATCGTCACCGAGCTCGGGGCGCACGTCGACATCGCGGCGGTGCGGGAGTGGTGCGGCGAGCGCCTGGCCCGGTACGCGGTGCCGCGTGAGCTCGTCATCCTCACCGAGCTGCCGCGGTCGCAGATCGGCAAGGTGCTGCGCCGGGTGGTCCGGGACGACCTGCTGGCGTCGTCCGCGGTCTGACGCCCGCCGCGCGCCCGACGCGACCGCACGACGAGGGGCCCCGTACCGGAGAACCGGTGCGGGGCTCCTCGTCGTCGCGGGCGGTCAGCCCTGCGCGACCGGGAGCGTCCGCTCCCACCAGTCGAGCACGTGCTCGAACCGCACCAGCCGGTGCTGCGGGCGGCCGGACCGGGTCAGCTCGTGGCCCTCGCCCGGGAACAGCAGCAGCTCGGCCGGCACCCCGCGCCGCTTCAGCTCGACGAACCAGCGCTGCCCCTGCTCGACCGGGCACCGCCAGTCCTGCTCCGAGTGGATGACGAGCGTCGGCGTGGTCACGCGGGACACGTGCGCCATCGGCGACTGCGCGGCCACCTGCGCGCGGGACTCCTCGTCGTCGCCGTCGCCCAGGTACTCCAGGCCGAAGAACCAGCCGATGTCGCTCGACCCGACGAAGCTCACCGGGTCGAGGAACCCTCGTTCCACGATCGCGCCGACGAACCGGTCGGTGCGGGTGGTCAGCCACGCCGTGAGGTAGCCGCCGTAGGAGCCGCCCATCACGCCGACCCGCTCGCCGTCGAGCGCCGGGTCCTCGAGGGCCGCGTCGAGCAGGGCCAGCACGTCGTCGGTGTCGACCGTGCCGAAGCCGTGCTGGATCGCCTTGCCGTGCGCCGAGCCGTACCCGGCCGCGCCGCGCGGGTTGCCGTAGACGACCGCGTAGCCGGCCTCGGCGAGGGTCTGCACCTCGTCGAACAGGCCGACCGTGTACTGGGCGTAGGGACCGCCGTGGATCAGGAGGATCGTCGGGTGCGGGCCGGCGAACCGCTCCGGGTCCGGGGTGACGAGCCAGCCGTGCACCGGGTAGCCGTCGGGCGCGGTCGCGGTGACCTCGCGCGGCTCGCGGACCCGGCCGGTGGCGCGCAGCGGTGCCGACCAGTCGGTGAGCGCCCGGGTCGCGCCCGTCGCCAGGTCGACGGCGTGCAGGTCGCCGGACGTGACCGGGCCGGCCGCGGTGACCACGGCGACCGGTGCGTCGGTCGCCGCGGCGACGCCGTGGGCGACGAGGCCGGTGAGCAGGTCACGCGTCGAGCCGTCGGCGCGGTGCTCGCGCAGGACGACCGTGCCGCGGTGCAGCACGCCCGCGAGCACGCCGTCGACGGTGACGGCGAACGTCCCGGGGTCGAGGTCGACCGCCTCGGCGTCGGTCAGCCGCTCCGGGGCGCCCGCCGGGGTCGGCGCGGCGTCGCCGGCGGCCAGCGCGAGGCGGAACAGCCCGGTCTGGGTCGCCACGAACTCCCGGCCCGACGTGCCCATGTCCTGCGCGAGCAGCCACAGGGCCGCACCGTCCGCCGACGGCAGCACGGCGGCGACGGCGAGCGTGCTGCCGGCGTCCGCGTCGGTGAGCGGGACGAGCGCGCCGTCGGCGTCCGGCGCGGTGTCCACGACGACCGCGTCCGAGCGCAGGTCCTGGTCCTTGCCGGTGTGCCGGGCCGCGACCGCGACGACGTACCGGCCGCCGGGGAACCAGGCGATCTGCTCGACGTCGGTGTCGTCGGACGTGATCTGACGGGCGGCGGGCTCGTCGTCCGCACCCGGCTGCGCGGCGCGTGCGTCGGGGTCAGCGGGCACGTCGACCACGAACAGCTGGCGGCGCTTGTCGCGCGTGAAGCCGACGCCGTCGTTGCGGTACGGCAGCTCGGTGATGTGCCGGGGACGCTCCGCGCCGGAGTCGCCGTCGCCGTACCGGCCCTCCTCGGGCACGCGGGCGACGAAGGCGAGGGCCGAGCCGTCGGGCGAGAAGCGGGCGGACTGCACGCCCAGCGGGGCGTCGGTGAGCCGGACCGGCTCACCGCCGGCGGCCTCGACCAGGAACAGCTGCGGGCGGCCCTTCGGCTCGGCGCGCAGGAACGCGACCCAGCGGCCGTCCGGGGACACCTGGGGGTCGGTGTCGCGGTGGCCGCGGGTCAGGCGCTGCGGCGGGGTCGCGCCGTCGGTGGCCACCCGCCAGAGCTGGCCGGTGTACTCGTCGGACTCGAGGTCCGGGGCGGTGCGGGCGACGACGGCGAAGGAGCCGTCAGGGGCGACCGCGGGGGTTCCGGGAGCGTGCAGGAGCGCGAGGTCAGCTGGGATCACGCAGCCGACGTTAATACGCTCGGGGCCCCCGCGGGGCCGGAGCTGCCGCCGCGGGGCCCGCGCGAGCCGGTGCGGGACGGGCCCGGACGGGCCCGTGCCCGGGCTCGGGACGGACCAGGGGCCGGTCCGGGCCGCCGGGCGACGCCTCAGGCGGTCGGGGCGTCCTCGGCGGGGGCGGGCGACGACGCGGCGCGGGCGGCGTCGGCCGCCTCGTTCTCCGCGCGCAGCACGGTGATCGCCGCCTCGAAGTCCTCGAGGCTGTTGAACGCCTGGTAGACGCTGGCGAACCGCAGGTAGGCCACCTCGTCCAGGTCGCGCAGCGGGCCGAGGATCGCGAGACCGATCTCGTACGCGTCGAGCTCGGCGCTCCCGCTCGCGCGCAGGTTCTCCTCGACGCGCTGGGCGAGCACCGCGAGGTCGTCGTCGCTGACCGGGCGGCCCTGGCAGGCCTTCCGGACGCCGTTGACGATCTTCTCCCGGCTGAACGGCTCCGTGGCGCCGGACCGCTTCACCACGGACAGGCTCGCGGTCTCGATCGTGGTGAACCGTCGGTTGCACTGCGGGCACTGGCGCCGGCGCCGGATCGACAGGCCGTCGTCCGACGTGCGGGAGTCGACGACGCGGGAGTCGGCGTGACGGCAGAACGGGCAGTGCATGGACGCCTCCTCCGGGATGTGGTGCACGCGCCGGGCCGGCGACCGCGGCGACGCGCGCCCGCCCGGACGACCGAGACACGGTAGGGCCCCGGGAGCGGGCGGTGCAAGGCGGATCCGCGGAGGGGTGAACGCGCAGCTCAGCGCGCCGGGAAGCGGTGCCCGGGAAGACGACGAGGGTGGCCGCTGCTGCGGCCACCCTCGTGGGGACGCCCCCGTCCCGTCTCGTCCGGACGACTCGCCTCGTCCGGACGGTTGCTGCACGCCTCCGCGTCCGGCCCGAGGGCCAGGACGACGACGCGTCCCTCGCGGCGAGCCCCCCAGCCAGCCGTTCGAGGTGGCACCACAGTAGAGGCGCGCCGGCCAATTACGCAAGCACCGAGTGCCGTAATCCGTTCGAGACCTCGATCCCCGGTTGACCAGCGGCTTCGGAGCCCCGTCGCGCTGCGATCCGGGACCGCCGCTCACCACCGCCTGGTGGCGACCGACGGGACGTCAGGAGCCGGCGGGGAGCAGCAGGACCTGGCCGGCCTGGAGCGAGGCGTCCGCCAGGCCGTTGAGCTCCTGCAGGCCGAGGACGACGTCCCGCACGTCCTCCCCCGGCCCCGCCACGCTCGCGGCGATCGCCCACAGCGTCTCGCCCGACTGCACGGCGTGCGTCGTCACCTCGGTGGCGCGCTCCGGGGCCTCGGCCACCGCGCGGCCGCCCACGAGGCCGCCGAGGACGACCGCCAGGCCCAGGAGGGTGACGACGACGCGACCGCGCCGCGTCAGGTGGAGGCGGCCCTCGCCACCTGCGGCGACCGGCCGACGCGCATCCCCGTCGCGTCGGGCGGGCGCCTGCCGGCGCGCCGGACGGGCGATCCCCGGGTGTGCTGCGATCGCGCTCATCCCCACCACTTCCCTCCTGGGCCGCCGGGCGACCCGAGTCGAACACCTGTTCGTTCGAACGCTTGTACGATGGAACCACACCCCACCGACGATGTCGAGACACGATCGAACAGGTGTTTGATCCCGTCCGTCCGTCCCCCTACGCTCGGTGACGTCGGGTACAGCGCACCACGAGGCACTGACACGCCCGCCCGACGGACCGCCGCGGACCCACCTGCGGGCGGCTGACCTGGGCGGACGGGACGGGAGCGGGACATGGCGAGCGACGGGACGGGCACCGCGGCGGGCCTCGGCGAGGCGGCCGTGGCCGAGCTCGGGGACGGCGACGGCCTCACGCCGCGCCAGCGGCTGGTCCTCGAGACGGTGCGCGCGTCGGTCGAGTCGCGCGGCTACCCGCCGAGCATGCGGGAGATCGGCGACGCCGTCGGCCTCACCAGCCCGTCGAGCGTCAAGCACCAGCTCACCGCGCTCGAGCGCAAGGGCTACCTGCGCCGCGACCCGAACCGGCCGCGCGCGATCGAGGTCGTCCAGCCGGACGACTCGCGCGGCGTCGCCCCGCTCCCCGGTGTCGCGGGCATCACGGGGATCGGCGACGCCGACTCCGCCGCGCGCGAGGGCGCGCCCGAGGCGGCGTACGTGCCGGTGGTCGGCCGCATCGCCGCCGGCGGCCCGATCCTCGCCGAGCAGCTCGTCGAGGACGTCTTCCCGCTCCCCCGCCAGCTCGTGGGCACGGGCGAGCTGTTCCTGCTCAAGGTCGTCGGGGACTCGATGGTCGACGCCGCGATCTGCGACGGCGACTGGGTCGTGGTCCGCCGGCAGCCCGTCGCGGAGAACGGCGAGATCGTCGCCGCGATGCTCGACGGCGAGGCGACGGTCAAGACCCTCAAGCGCGCGGACGGCCACGTGTGGCTGCTGCCGCAGAACCCCGCGTACTCGCCGATCGACGGCGACCACGCCCAGGTGCTCGGCCGCGTCGTCTCGGTGCTGCGCTCCCTCTGACGCCGCGCCGGCCGGGCGGCATCCGGCCGACGGTCAGACCTCCCCGCGCAGCGCGGTGACCGCCCGCTGCACGTCTGCGGCGTCGTTCCAGACGTGGAACGCCAGCCGCACCCGCCCGGCGCGACCGGCGACCCGGCAGCCCGCGGCGACCAGGGCGCCGCGCCGGCGTCCCTCCGGGTCGGGCAGCGTCACGATCGCGCTGCCACCGGGCCCCAGCCCGAGGCCCGCGCGGAAGGCGTCGGCGAGCCCGACCGCGTGCGCCTGGACGGCGTCCCGGTCCGTGCCCGCGAAGGCGTCCAGCGACTCGGCGGCACCGAGCCACGCCTGCCACGCCGGCGAGACGTCGAACCGCCGCGCGTCCCCCGCCAGCCGCATCCCGGGCCCGTAGCAGGACGCCCAGGGGTCGTCGCCCGCGTACCAGCCCGCGTGCACGGGGACCAGCGCGTCCTGCGCCTCGGCCCGGACGGTGAGGAAGCCGGTCCCGCGCGGGGCGCACAGCCACTTGTACGCCGCGGTCACGCTCACGTCGTACCGGGACGCGTCGACGCGGCGCCACCCCGCTGCCTGGGTGAGGTCGCACAGCGTCCGGCTGCCCGCCGACCGGGCCGCCGCGAGCACCGCGTCGTCGTCGAGCACCGCGCCGGTCGCCGACTGCACCAGCGAGTAGGCGACCAGGTCGACACCCGGCACGACGGCCTCGGCCAGCCGGTCCGCGGGCACGTGCTCGACCCGCAGCCGGCCCTGCGCGAGGAAGGGGAACACCACCGAGCTGAAGTCGCCGTCGACGCACAGCACGCGCGCGCCGTCCGGGAGCGACGCCGCGACCACCGCGGCCATCGCCGAGACCTGCGACCCGATCGCCACCCGGTCGGCGGGCACGTCCACCAGCGCCGCGAACCGCTCGCGCGCGGTCACCACCGCCTGCTCGTACCGCGCCACGTCGAGGCCGCCCGACGACCACCGGTCCACGTCCTCGCGCAGCGCGCGGGCGGTGCGGCGGGGTGCGACGCCCGCCGTGGCCGCGTCGAGGTGCCCCCGTACCGGGTCGAAGTCGGATCGGAGATCGTCGAGCGTGCGCATGGCTCCAGGCTCACCGATCGGCACGCATGCGAGCAACGACCAGTTCGTCATCGACCCATGCGGCGCACTTATGCTTCGGCGTATGGTCTCCCGGAGCCTCGACGCCGCCGCGCTGCGCCTCGTCCGCGCCGTCCAGGACACCGGCAGCGTTACCGCCGCCGCGCGGGAGCTCGGCCTGACGCAGCCGGCGGCGAGCCAGCAGCTGCGTGCCGTCGAGCGGCTGGTCGGCACGCCGGTCGTGGTGCGCGCCGGGCGCGGGGTCCGGCTGACCGAGGCCGGTCAGGTGCTCGCCCGCAACGCGTCGGCCGTCCAGACCGCGCTGGACGCGACCCTGGAGGAGGTCGCGGCTGTCGCCAGCCTGCGCGCCGGCCGGGTCCGGGTCGCCGCGTTCCCGTCGGCCGCGGCCACCCTGCTCCCGGGCGCGCTCGCCGCGCTCCGCACCGCCCACCCGGGGGTCGGGGTCACGCTCGTGGAGGCGGAGCCGCCAGAGGCGCTGGCCGAGCTCGCCGCCGGCCGGGTGGACGTCGCCGTGACGTTCCGCGACGCGCGGCCGGACCCGCTCCCCGCGGACGACGACCGGCTGCGGCGCGTCCCCCTGCTGCGGGACGACGTGGTGGTCGTGCTGCCCGCGTCCGACGGCCGCACCGCCGGCGAACCGGTCGACCTCGCCGGCCTGGCCGACCGGCCGTGGATCGCGGGCTGCCCGCAGTGCCGCGCCCAGCTCGTCGGCACCTGCGCCCGCGCCGGCTTCGCCCCGCGGGTCGACTTCGCGACCGACGACTACCTGGCGGTGCTCGGCCTGGTCCGGGCCGGGCTCGGCGTGGCGACCCTGCCGGGCCTGGCGCTGGCCGCGCTGCCGCACCCGGGCGTCACGGTGCACCCCGCCCGGCCCGGCGCCGCGCGGCTCGTGGAGGCCGTCGGCGAGGCGGGCACCGCGCGGGTGCCCGCCGTGGTCGCCGCGCTGGCGGCGCTGCGCGAGGCCGCGACGGCGGTGCGGCACCCGCACGTGCGGGTGCCGCGTCCGCGCACCGCCTAGAGCCCGAACCGGCGGGCGACCGCGCGCAGCTGCTCGCCCGAGCGGCGGAGCCCCGCGAGCTCGTCGGTCGACATCGGGACCTGCAGCCGCTCGCCGACGCCGGACCGCCCGACGATCGACGGGACCGACAGGCAGACGTCGCTGATCCCGTGGTAGCCGTCGAGCAGCGACGACACCGGCAGGATGCGGCGCTCGTCCTTGACGATCGCCTCGATGATCCGCGAGCCCGCGAGCGCCACCGCGTAGTTCGTCGCGCCCTTGCCGGCGATGATCCGGTAGGCCGAGTCGACGACCTCGCGGGCGATCGACTCGCGGACCTCGTGGGTGAGCGGCACGTGGCCCTCGATGGCGTTCCAGTCGAGGATCGGCACGCCGCCGATGGTCGCCGAGGACCACAGCGGCAGCTCGGTGTCGCCGTGCTCGCCCGCGATGTAGGCGTGCACGTTCTGCACGGCGACGCCCGTGTACTGCGCGATGAGGTAGCGCAGCCGCGAGGAGTCGAGCACCGTGCCGGACCCGAACAGCTGCGTCGGCGGCAGGCCGGAGAACTTCAGGGCGGCGTACGTGACGATGTCGACCGGGTTCGTCACCATCACGTACACGGCGTTCGGCGCGACCTCGACGAGCGAGGGCAGGATCTTCTTGACCAGGGCGATGGTCGCCTCGGCCAGGTCGATCCGGGTCTGCCCGGGCTTCTGCTTGGCGCCCGCGGTGATCATGACGACGTCGGCGTCGGCGCACGCGGCGATGTCGTCCGAGCCGATGACCTCGGCCATCGGCATGAACTGGATGCCGTGCCCGAGGTCCAGCGCCTCGGCCTCGACCTTCGCCTTGTTGATGTCGTAGAGCACGACGCTGCGGGCCGCGCCGCGCATGAGCGCCGCGTAGGCCATCGTCGACCCGACCGCGCCCGCGCCGACGACCGCCAGCTTGGTGGTGCGGCGGGGCTGCAGGGGCGTGCCCACCAGACCCAGCTCGTCGCCCTCGACGTCGTCGATCTGCTCGCTCACGGCGGTCCTCCCGTACGTGCTGCCCGTGCCCGCGCACCGGTCGGCGCGCTGGTCACGAGGCTAGCGGGCCCACACGCCCGGGCGCGCCCCGGGCGGGGGCCCCGGGCGCGTCGCGGGGCCGCGGACGCCCTGGTCAGGCGGTCGGCGCGGGCGCCGCGAGCCGGCGCAGCGCCCCCAGGGCCACCTCGCGGTCGGTCGTCCGCCAGAACGCCGGCAGCGACCGCGTGAGGAACTCCCCGTACCGGGCCGTCGACAGCCGGGGGTCGAGCACCGCGACGACGCCCCGGTCCCCCGTCGACCGGATCAGCCGCCCCGCGCCCTGGGCGAGCAGCAGCGCGGCGTGCGTCGCCGCCACCGACATGAAGCCGTTGCCGCCGGACGCCGCCACCGCCTCCGACCTGGCCGACTTCACCGGGTCGTCCGGCCGCGGGAACGGGATGCGGTCGATGATCACGAGCTCGTTCGACCGCCCCGGCACGTCGACGCCCTGCCAGAGCGACAGGGTGCCGAACAGGCAGGTCGGCTCGTCGGCGGCGAACTGCTTCACGAGCGTCGGGAGTTGGTCCTCGCCCTGCACCAGCACCG
The DNA here is from genome assembly GCF_019265565.1 of Cellulomonas sp. PS-H5. Taxonomy (NCBI): domain Bacteria; kingdom Bacillati; phylum Actinomycetota; class Actinomycetes; order Micrococcales; family Cellulomonadaceae; genus Cellulomonas; species Cellulomonas sp. PS-H5. The sequence goes on along the minus strand of NZ_JAHVCI010000006.1, from coordinate 67,019 downwards.
GGAGGTCGAGCCGCTCGCGCATCGCCTCGCCGACCGCGACGGCGGCCCGCCGGGAGGAGAACAGGCCGAGCGTGCGGCCGCCGGCCGCGGTGATCAGCGCCTCGATCTCGTCGAGCTGCGCGTCGGTGGCCGGCTCGCGCCCGGGGGGCGGCAGGCGGCGGGCGATGTAGAGGATGCCCTGCCTCGGGTAGTCGAACGGGCTGCCGACGTCGACGCCGTGCCAGGGCAGCGACGCGGGGGCCGGGCTCGCCGCCGGCTTCGGCACGTCCAGCGTGGTGCCCTCGCTGCCGCCCGGCGCCGACACCGCGACGGTCGCCGCCGTCGCCGTGGCCGCGGCCGCCTCGCCCGCGCCCTCCAGCCCGATGCTGCGGGCCATCGACCGGAACTCGCCGCCGAGGCTCAGCGTCGCCGAGGTCAGCACCGACGCGCGCCCGGACAGCAGGTGCGTCCGGATCAGGCCGTTCACGGCGAGCGGCGCGGCGTACAGCCGGGTGGCGCCGTCGTGCTCGGCGCGGGAGCACCACAGCACCGTGTACCGCTGGTCGTCGGCCTCGGCGGCCATCCGCTCGGCGACCTCGAACAGGGCGAGCACGGACGACGTCGCGATCTTCAGCCCGCTGTCCGCCGGTGCCGCCTCGCCCGCCGCGGGCTTCTCGGGGCGCAGCGCCGACAGCAGGCCGCGCGCCGCGTCGCGCACCATCGCGACCGCCTGGCGGGTGCCCTCCGGGAGCCCCTGGGTGAACCGCCCCTCGGGCAGGTGGATCAGCGCGGCGCCGAGGGCGGTCGCCGCCGAGTCGAGGTCGGTGGTGGCGATGCCGCCGTGCCGGCGCGCCATCCGGCCCGCGTGCTCGACGCTGCCGACGGACAGCTCGGCCGTGGACTGGGCGGTGACCCGGTCGGCGAGCTCGTGCGCCTCGTCGACGACCAGCACCTGGTGCTCGGGCAGCACGTGCGGCGAGCCGGAGGCCGCCACGCCGAGCATCGCGTGGTTCGTCACCACGACGTCGGCGGACCGGGCGGCGGCGCGGGCGCGCTCCGGGAAGCACTCCTCGAGCAGCGGGCAGCGCTGACCCAGGCACTCCAGCGACGTGACCGACACCTGGCGCCACGCCCGGTCGGTCACGCCGGGGACCAGGTCGTCGCGGTCGCCGGTCTCGGTCTCCTCGGCCCACTCCCGCAGCCGGACCACCTGCGCGCCGAGCGACTCCTTGCCGGCGTCCTCGCCGTCGGCGGGGTCGGTCGTGGACGGGTGCTCGGCCGCACCGCGGTCCCCGAGGTCGAACAGCATGCCCTGGTCGTCCGGCGGGTAGCCGCCCGACGTCTTGTGCACGCACACGTAGTTGTGCCAGCCCTTGAGCAGCGCGATCCGGGGCTTGCGCGGCAGCTCGGGGGCGAGCGCGTCGGCCACCAGCGGCAGGTCGCGGGTCATCACCTGGCGCTGGAGCGCGAGCGTCGCGGTCGACACGACCACCCGCTCGTCGGCGACCACGGCGTGCCGCACGGAGGGCACCAGGTACCCGAGCGACTTCCCGGTGCCGGTGCCGGCCTGGACGAGCAGGTGCTCGCCCTTCTCGACCGCCTCGGCGACCTGGTTCGCCATCCGGCGCTGGCCCTCGCGGGGCGAGCCGCCGAGCGCCGCGACCGCCACGTCGAGCAGGTGGTCGACGTCGGGAGCGGGATCGGGCACCCGGACAGGGTAGTCGGGCGCGGGGACACCTCCGGCACGCGGAGGGTCCCCGCGCGGGGCCTCAGCCGCGCTCGACGGCCGCTGCGGCGAGCTCGGTCGCCAGCGCCTGGTCGACCCGGCCGCGGAGCGCGGTGCCCTGCGGCGTGTGCTCCTCGGCGTCGATCTCGCCCGTCTCGTGCACCCGGTGCACCAGGTCGCCGCGGTCGTACGGGATCACCAGGTCGACCGTCACGCCCGGGCGCGGCAGCTGGTCGGCGATGACCGCCTGCAGCTCCTCGATGCCCTCGCCGGTGTGCGCGGAGACCACGACGGCGCCGTGCTCCCGCGAGCGCAGCCGGGCCACGGCCTCGGGCTCGGCCAGGTCGGCCTTGTTGAGCACGATGATCTCGGGCACGTCCATGGCGCCCGGGATGTCGGCGAACACGTGCCGCACCGCGGCGATCTGCCCCTCCGGGTCGGGGTGCGACGCGTCGACGACGTGCAGCACCAGGTCGGCGTCGGCGACCTCCTCGAGCGTCGACCGGAACGCCTCGACCAGCTGGTGCGGCAGGTTCCGGACGAAGCCGACGGTGTCCGCGAGCGTGAACACGCGGCCGTCCGCGGCCTGGGCGCGCCGCACCGTCGGGTCCAGGGTGGCGAACAGCGCGTTCTCCACCAGGACGCCGGCGTCCGTGAGCCGGTTGAGCAGCGAGGACTTGCCCGCGTTGGTGTACCCGGCGATCGCGACCGACGGGATCGCGTTCTTCTTCCGGGACGCCCGCTTGGTGGCACGGGCCGGCTCCATCGCGGCGATCTCGCGGCGCAGCTTAGCCATCCGGTCGCGGATGCGGCGGCGGTCCAGCTCGATCTTCGTCTCACCGGGTCCGCGCGAGCCCATACCGGCGCCGGCGCCGCCGACCTGGCCACCGGCCTGCCGGGACATCGAGTCGCCCCAGCCGCGCAGGCGCGGCAGCAGGTACTCGAGCTGCGCGAGCTCGACCTGGGCCTTGCCCTCCCGGGACTTGGCGTGCTGGGCGAAGATGTCGAGGATCAGCGCGGTGCGGTCGACGACCTTGACCTTCACCACGTCCTCCAGCGCGCGGCGCTGGGACGGGGCGAGCTCGCCGTCGACGACCACGGTGTCCGCGCCGACGGCCAGCACCACGCCCGCGAGCTCCGCCGCCTTGCCGGAGCCGAGGTACGTGCCGGGGTCGGGGTTCTGCCGGCGCTGCAGCAGGCCGTCGAGCACCTGCGAGCCCGCGGTCTCGGCCAGGGCGGCGAGCTCGCGCAGCGAGATCTCGGCGCTCTCCTGGGTGACGCCCCCGCCGCCCCAGAGGCCGACCAGCACGACGCGCTCGAGGCGCAGCTGCCGGTACTCGACCTCGGTGACGTCCTGGAGCTCGGTGGACAGCCCCGCCACCCGGCGCAGCGACGTGCGCTCCTCCAGGTCGAGCTGCTCGCCGTCGTACGTGGTGTGGACGGTCGCACCGTCGTGGACCGCCGTGCCCGCCCGCGCGAGCACGCGTGCCACGACGTCGTCGGCGACCCGCTGGGCGTCGCGCGCGGCCTGCTGCGCGTCCACCTCGGTCTCCGGGACGTCCTGCTCGCGAGTCGTGGGGTTCTGGGGGTCGTTCACGCGGTTCCTTCGCTGTCGGCGGCGGGCGGCCGTCGTCGGCGGCCCGGGTACCAGTGTCGCGCGCCGCGGGGTCGGGCGCGAGGCTATTCGCCACGGGCGGACGGTGCGCCGGGACGGGCCGGTAGGGTCGCGGCGTGACCGGCACCGAGCACTACTTCACCGCCGAGCCCGCCTCCCCCGACGAGCGCCGGGCCCGCACCGTGCACCTCGCGGGCCGGGACGTCGAGGTCGAGACCGCCGGCGGCGTGTTCTCCCCCGACCACCTGGACGGCGGGACCGAGGTGCTGCTGCAGCACGTGCCCGACCCGCCCCGCGACGGCGACCTGCTCGACCTCGGCTGCGGCTGGGGGCCGGTCGCGCTCAGCCTCGGCCTGCTCGCCCCGCACGCGCGGGTGTGGGCCGTCGACGTGAACGAGCGGGCGCTCGACCTGACCCGGCGGAACGCGGCGCGGCTCGGGGTCGACGGGCTGACGGCGGCGCGACCCGAGGACGTACCGGACGACGTGCGGTTCGCCGCCATCTGGTCGAACCCGCCGATCCGGGTCGGCAAGGAGACGCTGCACGCGATGCTGCGGCAGTGGCTCGGCCGGCTGGTCCCGGGCGGCGAGGCGTACCTGGTGGTGGCGAAGAACCTCGGGTCGGACTCGCTGCTGCGCTGGCTGGCGACGGAGCTCGACGGGGCCGCGGCGGTGGACCGGGTCGCGACCGCGCGGGGGTTCCGGGTGCTGCGGGTGGTCGCGGCGGGCTGAGGCTCAGCCCGCGCGCACCGCCGCGACCGCGGCGCGCGCCTGCGCGAGCGACGGCACGCCGGTCACGCTCAGGACCGGGGAGCCGGCGGCGTCGAGCAGCACCGTCGTCGGGGTCTCGGTGACGCCGAACCGCTCGGCCAGGTCGGCCCGGTGCGCGACGTCGACCTCGACGTGCGCGACGCCCTCCTGGGTCGCGACGACGCGCTCCAGCACCCGGCGGGTGGCCCGGCACGGCGCGCAGAAGCCGGACGACAGCTGGAGGAACGTCGCGTCGCGGCCCAGGGGGCGGCGCAGGTCCTCGGCCGTCAGGGCGGCGGCGGTCGACGTGTCGGTCACGCGGGGTGCAACGCGGCCGCGGGCCTGGGTGTTCCGGCGCCGGACGGGGACGCGGGCGCGGTCAGCGGGGCAGCGCGGCCGGGTCGACGTCGAGGTCCGCGACGAGGACCGCCGGGCCGGCGAGCTCGACGTGGCCGTCCGGCAGGGCCGCGACCCGCACGGTCCCGCCCGGCACGTCCACCAGCCAGACGTCCGGCGCCTGCGGCCCGGCCCAGGCCCGCACCGCGAGCGCCGCGGCGCACGCGCCGGTGCCGCAGGACCGGGTCTCGCCGACGCCGCGCTCGTGCACGCGCATCCGCACCCGGCCGACGACCGTGCCGTCCGCGAGCCGCTGCTCCCCGAGCGGGACGACCAGCTCGACATTCGTGCCGTGCGGCGGCACCGGGTCGACCGCGGGGGCCCGGGTGAGGTCGGCGGCGGCGAGCTCGGCGGCGTCCGCGAGCGCCAGCACGGTGTGCGGGTTGCCCAGGTCGACGCTGAGCGCGGGGCGCGGCACCGGCAGGCCCGGGACGTCGACCTGCGCGTCGGCGCCGACGGCCGCGGCCTCGGGCCCGCCCGGCAGCCGCCACTCCCCCATGTCGACGGCGTACCAGGTCTCGCCCGCGGGGCCGGCGGCCACCCGGACGCGCCGGACGCCGGCGCGGGTGCCCAGCACGAGCTCGCCCGCCGCGGGGTCCCACAGGCCGAGCGCGCGGGCGTACTCCGCGACAACCCGCACGCCGTTGCCGCACATCTCCGCGATCGACCCGTCGGCGTTGCGGTAGTCCATGAACCACGTGGCGGCCGGGTCCTCCGCGAGCACCGCGGCGCCCTCCGGCAGCTCCGCGCTGGCGACCAGCCGGATGACCCCGTCGCCGCCGATCCCCGCGCGGCGGTCGGCGAGCGCGCGGACCAGGTCGGCGTCCAGCGCGATCCCGGTCCGGCCGTCGAGCAGCACGAAGTCGTTCTGCGTGCCGTGGCCCTTGGTCACGCGCAGCGCCGCGACCGTGCCGGGCAGGGCGCGGGCGGCCGGGGAGGCGGCGGGGGCTGTCATGACCCCAGACTACGGCGCGGCGCCGGGTCGTCCGTGGCGAGCCCCAGCTCCCCGGAGTCGGCCGACCGGACGAGCGCGAGGGCGCGGTCGACGAGATCCGGGTCCTGCGCGTCGAGCCAGTGCACCCGCGGGTCGCGACCGAACCAGCCCATCTGCTTGCGGGCCAGCCGCCGGGTGCCGGCGACCACCTGGGCGCGGGCCTCGTCCTCGGTGATCTCGCCGCGCAGGGCGGCCAGCACCTCGGCGTAGCCGACGGCGCGGGAGGCCGTGCGGCCGACGCCGCGTCCGACCAGGCCGCGCACCTCGTCGACGAGCCCCGCGGCCCACATCCGGTCGACCCGCGCCTGCACCCGCTCGTCGAGCACGGCGCGGTCGCAGTCCAGGCCGATCTGCACGGCGGGGACCTCGTAGTCGTGACCGGGCAGGTTCGCCGAGTACGGCCGCCCCGTGAGCGCGATCACCTCCAGCGCCCGGACGATCCGGCGGGCGTTGCGCGGGCCGATGTTCTCCGCGGCGACCGGGTCGGCGGCGGCGAGCTCCGCGTGCAGGGCGCGGGCGCCCTCGGCCTCGACCCGGGCCTCCAGCGCGGCGCGGACCTCGGGGTCGGTGCCGGGGAACTCGATCCGGTCCAGCAGCGACCGCACGTACAGCCCCGACCCGCCCACCACGACCGGCCGGCGGCCGCGGGCGGCGATGTCGGCGAGCGCCGCGCGGGCGTCGCGCTGGTACGCGGCGACCGAGGCGTCCTCGTGCGGGTCGAGCACGTCGAGCAGGTGGTGCGGGACGCCCCGGCGCTCCGCGACGGCGAGCTTGGCGGTGCCGATGTCCAGGCCCCGGTAGAGCTGCAGCGCGTCGGCGTTCACGACCTCGCCGTCCAGGTGCTCCGCGAGGGCGACGCCCAGGTCGGACTTGCCGGTCGCGGTCGGGCCGACCACGGCGACGACGACGGTCAACGGGGCTCCTCGGGGTGGTGCGGGACGGGACGGTGCTGCGGGGCGCGGACGGTCGGGCCCGCGGGCGTGACGGGGTCGGCGAGCCGCCAGGCGGCGACGACGTGCTGCGCGCCCGCCACGACCTCGGGGTGCACGGTGGCGGCCTGGGCGAGCGCGCCCGCGGGGAGCAGCGCCAGGGTGGCCCGCCACGGGGCCCGGCCCGAGACGGCCAGGTCGCGCGCGCCGTCGGCACCGAGGTCGTCGAGCGCGCGGGCCAGTGCGGCGGGCCCCTCGGCGAGGGCGGCGAGCAGGGCGTCGTCCACGGCGGGGGCACGCGGGTCGTCCGCGAGCGGGGCGTCCGGTCCGTGCCGGGCGCTCAGCGACCCGACGACCACGACCGCGCGCGGGGCGGCGGAGGAGTCGTGCGCGGCGACGACGTGGTCGGCGGCGCGGTCGATCTCGACCACGTCGACCGGCGCGGCCACCCCGGCGGCGCGCAGCAGCACGAGCGCGACCGACGCGGGCACGTCCGCGCGCGGGGCACCGTCGAGGGCGGGCGGCGCGAGGTCGGGCAGGTCGAGGCCCGCGGCACCGAGCCCGGGCGCGACGGGGTGCGGCAGGAACCGCCCGCGACGCGCGGGCGCGACCACGAGCACCCGCCCGACGCCCGGGTCCCCGTCGTCCCCGCCGGCTCCGAGGTCTCCGGCGAGACCCGCGAGCGCCGCCACCGCCGCGTCCCGCAGCCCGGCGGCGGGGTCGGCCCGACCGGCGGCCCCGGGGACGAGCAGGGCGGTGTCGGGCAGGAACACCACGGCCAGGCTCACCCCGGCACCGTATCCCGCCGAGCCCCGCCGCTCCGCCCCGCGCTCGCTCCTCGCGGCCGCCGCCGAGATGGCAACTCTCGGCTGCGCGGCCGTCCCCGCGCACAGCCGAGAGTTGCCCTCTCGGCGAGACCGATCGCCGAGCGGGCAGTCGATGTCCCCATCCGGCGGGCGGAGGGGACGTCTGGTGCCCACTCGGCGCGGTGGGAGCGCGCGGTGGGACGGCGCAGCGCGGGCGGCGCGGCGTAGCGCGGGTCAGGAGGTCAGGGTGCGGGCCAGGTCGTCGGCGCGGGCGTCCTGGCCCGAGCGGCGCAGGACGTCGACCAGGGCGTTCGCGACCTCGCCGTGCGGGGCCCGCTGGCGGGCTGCCTGGAACCCCTCCATCGCCGACTCCAGGTGCCACACCGCGTCCTCGACGCTGCCGAGGCCGTCGTGCAGCCGCCCGGCGAGCCAGAACGCGTGCGCGGCGTCCGCGAGCGCACCGAGGCCGGCGTAGGCCTCGGCCGCCGACTGCGCGCGGGTGGCCGCGGCGGCGCTGCGCTCCGGGCCGCCGAGCGTCGCCAGCAGCCGGGCCGCCGCGTCGTCCAGGTCGGCGGCGGCGCGGCGGTGCTCGGCCTGCTCGCGGGCGACGAGCTCCGGCGCCCGGTCGTCGTCGTCCGGTGCAGCGTCCGCGGTCAGCCGGAGCAGCAGGCCGTCCGCCTCCGCGAGCACGGCCTCGGCCTGGCCGGTCACCGCGGCGGCGCCCGCCCACGCGACGACGACCGGGGTCACGACCGTGGCGGGGACGTCCGCGGCCCGGAGCCGGGCGACCGCCGCGGCGTAGCCGGAGGCCGCGCCGTCGTCGTCGCCGAGCACCTGCGCGCAGTGCGCGGCCTCCGCGTAGCCGAAGCCGGACTCGGTCAGCAGGCCGGCGCCCTCGAACGCGACCGCGGCGTCGAGGTAGGCACCGGCCGCGGACTCCAGGTCGCCGGTCCCGGCGAGGCGCTCGGCCTCCGCGACCAGCGCCGCCGGGTCGGCCGGGGCGGCACGCCGAGCGTCGGCGGGAGCCGCGCCGTCCGCGCTCGTCGCGGTACCCGCCCCGTCGGACGCCGCGGCGTCGTCGCCCGACCCGCCCGCTGCCGGCACCGCGCCGCCGCGCGCCGCCAGGCCCCGCGGCAGCACGTCGAGGTCCAGCGCGTCCGCGGCCGGCTCCGTCGCCCAGGCGCGGGCCACCGACTCGCTCTCGGCGCTCGTCCCGTTCCGCGCGTCGAACTGCCTCGCCAGCGCCGTCGCCTCGGACCGCAGCCAGTCGTCCAGCTCGGTCACGGTCGTCGCGGGCACGACGGTCAGCCGCACCGGCAGGTCGCCCTGCCCGGCCGAGCGCAGGACGTGCGTCGCCGCGCCCACCAGCCGCGCGAACGCCAGCCGCGAGTACGGCGTGTCCCCGCCCGTGAGGTACTGCTGGTCCGCCTCGATCGCCCGGACGGCGCGCTCGGCCTGCCCACCGCGCGCCAGGAGCCGCACCCGGCGACCGCGCGCGCCGACCATGTCGGACTCGGCCTCCGCGAGCGCCGCGACGGCGCGCCGGTGGGTCCGGGCGGCGTCGCGGGGGCGCCCCTGGTCCAGGTAGGCCTCGGCGAGGTACGACAGCATGTCCGCCGGCTCGGACGCGCACGACGGGTCCTCGGCGAGGGTCTGCTCGATGATCCGGATGCCCTCCTCGGCCCGGTCGGTGCCGATGAGCCACGCGGCGCGGTCGCCGGGGTCGCACGCCTCGCACTGGGAGAAGTCGTCACGCGGGGTGGCGATCCACGCCTGGTACGCGGCCTCGACGTCGGCGGCGCCACGCTGCCGGGCCCACGCGAAGCGCTCGTAGGCGACCGCGTCCATGCCGTTGCCCGCGAGGGCGTAGCGGCGCTCCATGTCCGCGAGGGTGCGGTCGATCTGCTCGGCGGGCACGGTCGGGAAGTCCGCGAGCCCGGAGATCATCCACTTGAACGACCAGAACAGGCCGTGCCGGTCCTGCTCGTCGAAGTGCTCGGGGTGCTCGTCCCACCAGCGCAGCAGGCGCGCGAACGCGACGAACGACCGGTCGACCTCGCCGCCCCACTGGTAGGCCTCGACCAGGGTGCCCAGCGCGTAGGCGCGTGCGGCGTCCGGCCCCTCGGCGTCGACCAGCCGCACCTGGCGCTCCGCGGCCTGGGTGCGGGCGAGCCCGTACGGCATCTGCCGCACGCGGGTGATCTCGCGGTTGGCCTCGTCCAGCGTGCGCGTCACGCGCGCTCCTCCCCGGCCGGTCCCCCGGCCGCCTCGTCGTCGGCGCCGGGCAGCGCGCCCGGCACCCCCTCGCCGGCGCCGCCCCGGGGGCCCGCGCCGGACCCGGCCAGCCCGGCGCGCAGCAGCACCGACATCGAGCCGGTCATCAGCTCCGAGTCCCGCGCACGCAGCGGCTCGCCGGACAGCAGCAGGGCGGACACGTACAGGGACCGCAGCCCCGCGGAGACCACCTCGCCCGGCGGCGCGTCCAGCAGGTCGCGCACGAGCGGGCTGGCGTCGTTGAGCACGAGCCGGCGCGCGGCGGCGGGCGCGGCGAACCCCGCGAGCACGTCGCTCCACACGTCGTCGGCCTCGGCCATCGCCGCCTGCAGGTCGCGCTGGTGGTCGCCGTCCCGGTCGTGCAGCAGGACGGCGGGCAGCTCGGCGGGCTCGAACGTCCGCAGCACGAGCTCGGTGTCGAGGGGCCGCAGCACCTCGCCGCCCGCCCGCACCGCGTCGAGGGTCGCGAGCTCGCGCTCCGGCGCCACCGGTGCGAGCACTTGCGCGATGTCGCCGGCGCCGAGCGGCCGGACCTCGCCGAGCCCGCGCCCGGGCCCGCGCGCCGCGAGCCGCGCGAGCAGGTCCGCGTCGTAGACGTAGCCCGCGTTCACCACGGCCAGGCCCTGCGCGCGGGCGACCGGGGCGATCCGCCGGTACTCCTCGAGCGTCGGCGCGAACACCACCTGCCCGTGCTCGGCCGCGACCTCGGCGAGGGTGAGCGTCCCGTCGGTCGTCTCGTAGGGCAGGATCCGCGCCGCGAGGTCGAGCATCGTGTCGTCCGTCAGGGCGAGCGAGCGCACCGCCAGGTGGTGCGTGCTCACGAACTGCCGCGCGAGGGCGGTCGACGACTCCAGCGTGCGCAGCGTCCAGGACCGGACCGCGTCCGCGAGCGCCTCCTGCGTCGCCAGCAGCACCTCGTCCGTGTACAGCGCCTCGCGGGAGGCGGTCGGGCGCAGGCCCGAGGCGTCGATGACGCACCGGACGAAGAACGCCCACTCGGGCAGCAGCCCGTCGACGCGCGTGCCGAGCAGCATCCGCTTGAGGTAGACCCGGTGCGCGCCGCCGCCGCCCGGCGGGACCGCCGCGGGCAGCACGAACGCCACCCCGGTGACCCCGGCCAGCGGGACCGACAGGTCGATGCCGGCGAGCGGCGTGAAGCCGAGGGTCTGCTCGCAGTACCGGGCCAGCGCCTGCGTGCGGGCGGCCTCGTCCGGGTACTCGCGCGCCCAGGGCGCCTCGGGCGCCGAGATGCGGCGCCACACGTGCCCGGGGCGCGGGGCGCCGTCGGCGGACAGGTCGTCGGCGGGATCACCCGCGCCGGGTGCCGCGGCCGCGGTCCCCAGCGGCACCTCCACCGCCACGTCGACCGGCAGCAGCGAACCGAACTCCGCGGCGAGCGCCGCGACCGTCTCCCCCGCGAGCCAGTGCTCGAGGTCCCGCCGCGGCCGGAGCCGCACGGTGCTGCCCGCCGGCAGGTCGGCGTCCGGCAGCTCGACGAGGTCGTACGACCCGTCCGCGTGCCCGCGCCAGCGCACGGCCGGGGCCAGCGGGTCCCGGGCGGAGCGGGACACCAGCTCGATCCGGTCGGCCACCATGAACGCCGACAGCAGGCCGATGCCGAACTGGCCGAGGAACTCCTCGCGACCGACGCCGAGGTCGAGGTCGCGCTTGGACGACCGGCCGACGGTCGCGAGCAGCTCCTCGGCCTCGGCGCGGGTCAGGCCCACCCCGGAGTCGGTGACGAGCAGCGAGCCGTCCGGCAGCGGCCGCAGCCGTACGGTCGCCGGGCACCCCGGGTCCTCGGCGCGGCGCGCGGTGATCGCGTCGACGCCGTTCTGCAGCAGCTCGCGCAGGTAGACCCTGGGTCCGGAGTACAGGTGCCGGGCGAGCAGGTCGACCACGCCGTGCAGGTCGACCTGGAACGCCCGCGCGGCGGGGTCCGTCATCGGCGCCGGGTCACTCCCCGGAGGCCGCGGCCTCGGCGGCCTTCGCCGCGGCGGCCTCGGCCGGGAACTGCTCGTCGAGGTGCTCGAACAGGCTCAGCGCGGTGGTGATGCCGCACGCGAGGTGCAGGTCGATCTGCTCGTCGGTCGCGCCGTGCTCGTAGTCGACCGTGTGCTCGGCGTACACGCCGACGACGTCGTCCTCGGCCCGCACGTAGCCCTTCGGCCACAGCTTCTCGGAGTTCCAGGTGTTCACCAGGTCGACCACCCGCGCGTACTGGTCGATCCCGACCTTGCGGTTCCACCGGCCGCGGGTCTGCAGGTACTCCTGCTGGCCGCCGAGCCGGAAGAAGTAGAACAGGTGGCCGTCCCAGTAGCCGCCGATGTCGCCGTCGTCGTCGACCCCGTAGTTCATCTCGCGCGCGTCGAGCACGTCGATGACCCGCTGGTGGGACAGCGGCTGCAGCGCGGGACCGGCCGCCGCGGCGTCCGGCTTGGTGAAGAAACCCATGGCGTCCTCGTCGGTGTCGCGCGGGGCGCCCGTCGGCCCCGCTGGTCGCGTCGGTGCTGGTGGTGGGCGCGCACGGCGCCGTCCGGGACGAGCCTAACCCGATCGCGCGAGCACCCAGCCGCCCGAGATGTCCGATCCGGTGAACACGGGGTGACCACGCTGGCGACGTCGGCGCCCGCGCGTATGGTGTGCGCATGGGTCTGTTCGGGAACCGCCGCCCCCGCCGCGGACCGGGCCGCCCGGCGAGCGGTCGCGAGGCCGCGCCGGTCCCCGCCAACCCGGGTCGGGGCGGTGCGCGCGGGTCGGAACCCGGCGGCGTGTCCGTGGACGACGGCCGGCCCACCCCGCTGAGCACCGACCGGATCGTGCGCTGGTTCGAGCGGAACGACTTCCACTACTTCACCGACGACGACGGCGACCTCGGCGGGCTGTGGCGGGGCCGGCTGTTCTACTTCTTCCTGTTCGGCGAGCACCAGGAGATCGTCCAGGTGCGCGGGCAGTGGAACCGCGAGATCGCGATCGAGCGCCTCGAGGAGGTGCTGGACGCCTGCACCGAGTGGAACGCCGAGCGCATCTGGCCGAAGGCGTACGTGCGGGTCCGCGACAACGGCATGGTGCACGTCGTCGCCGAGGTCTCCACCGACCTGGAGCACGGCGCGACCGACGAGCAGCTGAGCCAGATCCTGTTCTGCGGCCTGTCCACGTCGAGCACGTTCTTCGACGCGATCGACGAGCTCTACCCCGACCCCGCGGCGGTGGCCCCGTGACCGCGCCCCGCACGCCGGGCTGGCTGTCCCGGGTGCTCGGTGAGCGCGCCGCCGCCCCCGCGCCGCAGCACCGGGTGCCGCTGCAGGCCCGGCCGACGCCGCTGACCCGCGACCGGGTCGCCTCGGCGCTGTCGTCCCGCGGCTACCACTTCCGGGTCGACGAGGACGGCGACCTGACCGGCGTGTGGAACGACTCCCGGTTCTGGTTCCTGCTGCTCGGCGAGCAGCGGGAGATCCTGCAGGTGCGCGGCCGGTGGCACCGGCAGCTCCCGGTCGACAGCCGCCGCGCGGTGACGCTCGCGCTCAACGACTGGAACCGCGAGCGCATCTGGCCGAAGCTCTACCTCCGCGAGGAGGAGGGCCAGCTCGCCGTGTACAGCGAGGTCTCGACGGACCTGGAGCACGGCGTGACCGCCGAGCAGCTGGACCAGCTGCTGTCCTGCGGGCTCGGCACCGGGGTGCAGAGCTTCGCCTCGTTCGACCAGCTGCTCCCGCCGCAAGTCTGAGCCGCGGCCGGCGCCGGGTCGGCCGTCAGCGCCGCCCGAGGGTCGGCAGGCCGAGCAGCACCGGGGCCGCGGGCCCACCCGCGGCTGCGCCCGTCCCGCACGCGTCCCCCGCGCCGCCGTGCGCGTGGTCGTCCTCGCCCGCCTGCCGCCGCTCCCAGGCGTCGCCCGCCCGGGTCCGGCGCACCGCGAACGTGCCGCCCTGCGCCGCCGAGTCGGCGACCAGGTGGTGCGGGGCCGCGTGCGTGACGTCGACCGTGACCAGGTCGCCGGGGCGCGGCGCGTCGGCCTCCGCCAGGCCGGCCGGCAGCGCGAGGTGCACGAGGCGGTTGTCCGCGGCGCGGCCCGACAGCCGGCGGGTCTCGCCGTCCTTGCGTCCCTCGCCCTCGGCGAGCAGCACCTCGACCGTGCGGCCGACCTGCCGCTGCGCCTCCTCGAGGCCGATCCGGTCCTGCAGCGCGATCAGCCGCTCGTACCGCTCCTGCACGACCGCCTTGGGCAGCTGGTCGGGCAGGTCGGCGGCCGGCGTGCCGGGGCGCGGCGAGTACTGGAACGTGAACGCCGACGAGAACCGTGAGGCCTCGACCACGCGCAGCGTCTCGGCGAAGTCCTCCTCGGTCTCCCCCGGGAAGCCCACGATGATGTCGGTGGTGATCGCGGCGTCCGGCAGCTGCGCGCGGACCCGGTCGAGGATGCCGAGGAACTTCTCCGACCGGTAGGACCGGCGCATCGCGCGCAGGACCCGGTCCGAGCCGGACTGCAGCGGCATGTGCAGGCTCGGCATGACGGCCGGCGTCTCGGCCATGGCGGCGATGACGTCGTCCGTGAACGCCGCCGGGTGCGGCGAGGTGAACCGCAGCCGCTCCAGGCCGTCGATCGACCCGGCCGCCCGCAGCAGCTTGGCGAACGCGCCCCGGTCGCCGAACTCGACGCCGTACGAGTTCACGTTCTGGCCGAGCAGCGTGACCTCGATCGCACCCTGGTCGACGAGCGCCGCGACCTCGGCGAGCACGTCGCCCGGTCGACGGTCCCGCTCCTTGCCGCGCAGGTGCGGCACGATGCAGAAGGTGCAGGTGTTGTTGCAGCCGACGCTGATCGACACCCAGCCCGCGTACGCGGACTCGCGGCGGGTCGGCAGCGTCGACGGGAAGACCTTGAGGGACTCCTCGATCTCGACCTGGGCGGCCTCGTTGTGCCGGGCGCGCTCCAGGAGCACCGGCAGCACGTCGAGGTTGTGCGTGCCGAACACGACGTCGACCCAGGGCGCGCGCTCGACGATGCCGGTGCGGTCCTTCTGCGCCAGGCAGCCGCCGACGGCGATCTGCATCCCCGGGCGGGCGCGCTTGGTCCCGGCCAGCCGGCCGAGGTTGCCGTACAGCTTGTCGGCCGCGTTCTCCCGCACCGCACACGTGTTGATGACGATGACGTCGGCCTCCTCGGCCGCCGCGGCCTCGGGCGACGCGGCGACGTAGCCGGCCTGCTCGAGCATGCCGGCCATGTGCTCGGAGTCGTGCACGTTCATCTGGCACCCGAGGGTCTTCACCAGGTACGTGCGCGCGGGCGCGCCGGCCGGCGACGTGGGGGCGTCGGGGGCCACGAGGACGGGGGGCGGGGTCGTCGTGCTCATCGCGGACCAGGGTACGTCCGCGGCTCGCCGTCCTCCGCAGCGATGACTCCACCCCGGTCTCCACATGACCGTCTTGTTTCCGATCTGTGACCTCAAAAGGTGGCGCGGGTAACACGAGCCTCATAGGTTCCAGGGATGGCACAGCCCGACCCGGCCCCGGCCCCCACCCCCGCGGCGTCCCCGGCACCCCACCCCGGTGCGCCCCTCGTCGTCCTCGAGCACGTGGAGAAGCACTTCGGTGCGCTGCACGTGCTGCAGGACGTCAACCTCACCGTGCGCCGCGGCGAGGTCGTCGTCGTGATCGGCCCGTCCGGCAGCGGCAAGTCCACGCTGTGCCGGACGATCAACCGGCTCGAGACGATCGAGTCCGGCACGATCACCGTCGACGGCGAGCCGCTGCCCGCCGAGGGCCGGGCGCTCGCCCGGCTCCGCGCCGACGTCGGCATGGTGTTCCAGTCGTTCAACCTCTTCGCGCACCGCACGGTGCTGCAGAACGTCACGCTCGGGCTGCGCAAGGTCCGGCGGATCGGCGGCGCCGAGGCCAAGGCGCGGGCGATGACCCTCCTCGAGCGGGTGGGCGTCGCCAGCCAGGCGGACAAGCTGCCCGCGCAGCTGTCCGGCGGCCAGCAGCAGCGCGTCGCGATCGCCCGCGCGCTCGCGATGGAGCCCAAGGTCATGCTGTTCGACGAGCCCACCTCCGCGCTCGACCCCGAGATGATCAACGAGGTCCTCGACGTGATGACCTCCCTCGCGGCCGAGGGCATGACGATGGTCGTCGTCACGCACGAGATGGGCTTCGCCCGCAGGGCCGCCGACCGCGTCGTGTTCATGGACGGGGGCGCGATCGTCGAGGAGGCGGACCCCGAGACGTTCTTCACGGCGCCGCGCAGCGAGCGGGCGCGCGACTTCCTGTCGAAGATCCTCACCCACTGAGCCCGGGCGCCCCCGCGCCCGCAGCACCACGCACCACCCCGCACGAACCCTGACCGGCACCGACCGAGACGCACCGCACCCGACGCGACCCCAGGAGCCCGACATGAGAACCCGCACCGCAGGCCCGATCGCCCTCGCCGCCGCCGCCGTCCTGACCCTCGCCGCCTGCGGCGGGTCCGACGACGCCGACGGCGGCTCGACCCCCGAGGTCTCCGACGTCGAGGCCTCGGACTTCCCCGAGGGCTCCACGATGGCCGAGCTCGCCGAGGCGGGCTCCATCACGATCGGCACCAAGTTTGACCAGCCGCTGTTCGGCCTGGTCGGCCCCGACGGCACGCCCGAGGGATTCGACGTCGAGATCGGCAAGATCATCGCCGGCGCGCTCGGCATCCCCGAGGACGGCATCGAGTGGAAGGAGACGGTGTCCGCCAACCGCGAGTCGTTCATCGAGTCCAACCAGGTCGACATCGTCGTCGCGACCTACACGATCAACGACGAGCGCAAGCAGGTCGTGTCGTTCGCGGGCCCGTACTACGAGGCGGGGCAGTCGATCCTCACGCTCGCCGACAACGAGGACATCCAGGGCCCCGACGACCTCGCGGGCAAGAAGGTCTGCACCGTCTCCGGGTCCACCCCCGAGGCGAACCTGCTGGAGAACTACCCCGACACCGAGGTCGTGCCGTTCGGCGCCTACTCCGACTGCCTCGAGCCGCTGCGCGGCGGGCAGGTCGACGCCATCAGCACCGACAACGTGATCCTCGCCGGCTTCGCGGCCGACGACCCGGCGTTCGAGGTCCGCGGCGAGCCGTTCACCCAGGAGCCGTACGGCATCGGCCTGGCGCTCGACGACACCGACTTCCGGATGTGGATCAACGACGTCCTCGAGCAGGCGTTCGAGGACGGCACCTGGACCGAGGCGTGGGAGGCGACCGCCGGCACCGTGCTGCCGACGCCCGAGCCGCCCACCGTCGACCGCTACTGACGGCGCCGCGTCGCCCGGGGGCCACGGCTCCCGGGCACCGCGCGGCCCGTCCGCGCCGTCGGCGCCCCGTCGACGCCCCCGCGACGCCCGTCGACCCCGCCGTCCCCCGAAGGCAAGGACCCCCGCGTGGACCTGATCGCCGACAACCTGCCGGCCTACCTGAGCGGCTTCCGCGTGACGCTGCAGCTCACCCTCCTGTCCGGGGCGTTCGCCCTGGCCTGGGGCACGGTGCTCGCCGCCATGCGCGTCTCCCCCCTCGCGACGCTGCGCGGCTTCGCCGTGACCTACGTCGAGCTGCTGCGCAACACCCCGCTCACCCTGGTGTTCTTCTTCCTGGTGTTCGTGGCGCCGCAGTTCGGCGTGCTGCCGCCGCTGGGCTTCTGGACCGCGGTCATCGCACTGTCCGCCTACACCTCGGCGTTCGTCTGCGAGGCGATCCGGTCCGGCATCAACGGCGTCCCCGTCGGCCAGGCGGAGGCGGCCCGGGCGATCGGGCTCACGTTCGGGCAGACGCTCGGGCTGGTCGTGCTCCCCCAGGCCGTGCGGTCGGTGATCCCGCCGCTGATCAACGTCCTGATCGCCCTCACCAAGAACACCTCCGTGGCCGCGGGCTTCGCGGTCGTCGAGCTGCTGGCCTCCGGTCGCCGGATCGCGCTGGCGAACCCGTCCGAGGCGACGCTGGCCCTCGTCGGCGTCGGGCTGTTCTACCTGGTCATCACCATCCCGGCCGGCTACCTGGCCGGGGTGCTCGAGCGGAAGGTGGCGTTCGCCCGATGAGCACCGTCCTGTACGACGAGCCCGGACCCGTCGCCCGGCGGCGCGAGCGGATCGGCTCCGTCGTCGGCGGCCTGCTGGTCGTCGCCCTGCTCGTGCTGGCGTTCCGGTACGCCGACGGCCGCGGCCTGTTCGGCGCCGACCGGTGGGACGTGCTCTACGACCCGCCCAAGAACCAGTCCGCCGAGGCCGTGTGGACGTCGATGGTGGTCCGCGGCCTCGGCGCCACGCTGCGCGCCGCGGTCGTCGCCGCCCCGCTCGCGCTCGTCCTCGGGCTGCTGCTCGCGATGTGGCGCACCACCCGGATCGCGTGGCTGCGCGCGCCCGCGACGGTCGTCATCGAGCTGTTCCGCGGCCTGCCCGTGCTGCTGATGATGCTGTTCGGCCTGCTCGGCTTCGGGTGGGACGCGTTCGCCGCCGTCGTGTTCGGCCTGACGGTCTACAACATGGCGATCATCGCCGAGATCCTGCGCGCCGGGCTCGCGTCGCTGCCCAAGGGCCAGACCGAGGCGGCGTACGCCATCGGGCTGTCGCGGTGGCAGACGCTGCTGCTCGTGCAGCTGCCGCAGGCGGTGCGGACGATGCTGCCGAGCCTCATCGCGCAGCTCGTCGTGCTGCTGAAGGACTCGTCGCTGGGGTTCATCGTCGGGTACCCCGAGCTGCTCCGGGCCATGCAGACCAACGCGCAGTACTTCGGGCAGAAGTACTACGTGGCGCTGTTCGTGGTCGGGGCCGGGATCTACCTGGTCGTGAACATCTCGCTGACCCGGCTGGCCGTGTGGCTCCAGCGCCGCGGCGGGGCGAAGACGGCGGGGAAGGTCACGCGGGACGTGACGATCGCTCCGGCGGGCGTCGGCGGCCCGGGCGGGCCCGGCGGGTTCGCCTCGGGCGCTGGCGGCACGGTCTGACCGCGTGCTCCCGCCGAGAGAGGGCCGTTCCGCGGACGTAGGGCCGATCCGCCGAAGTAGGGCCGTTCCGCCGAGATAGGGCCGTCCTGGGTCCTATCTCGGCGCGGGGGTCCTATCTCGGCGTGGATCGGCAGTCGGCCGGCCGCGTCAGCCCGCGGTGGCGCTCGCGCGGACCTCGCGGACGACGGTCACCTTGATCTCGCCCGGGTAGGACAGGTCCTGCTCGATGTGCCGGGCGATCTCCACCGCCAGCCGGCCGATCTCCGTGTCCGGCACCGTGCTCGGCTCGACGACCACGCGCATCTCGCGACCGGCCGCCATGGCGAGCGCCCGGCGGACGCCGGCGTGGCTCGCGACGAGCTCCTCCAGCTGCTCCAGCCGCTCGACGTGCTGGTCGGTGTCCTCGCGGCGGGCGCCCGGGCGGGCCGCCGACATCGCGTCCGCCACCTGCACCAGCACCGCCTCGACGGTGTCCGCGGGCACCTCGTCGTGGTGCGCCGCGATGCCGTTCACGACGGCCTCCGACTCGCCGTGCCGCGCCGCCAGCGCCGCGCCGACCTGCGCGTGCGTGCCGGGGATCTCCCCCGTCAGCGCCTTGCCGAGATCGTGCAGCAGCGCCGCGCGGCGGGCGACGTCGACGTCCGCGCCGATCTCCGCCGCGACCTGCGCGGCGATGAGCGCCGACTCCACCAGGTGCTCCAGCACGTTCTGCCCGAACGACGTGCGCAGCCGCAGCCGGCCGAGCACCCGCACGAGCTCCGGGTCCAGCCCGCGCACGCCGGCCCGCTCGGCGGCCGCGTGCCCGGCCTCGTCGGCGCGCTCGTCCGCGCCGGCCTGCGCCTCCGCGTACGCCGCCTCGATCCGCTGCGGGTTGATCCGGCCGTCCGCCATCAGCGCCTCGAGCGCCACCTGGGCGACCTCGCGCCGGTCCGCGTCGAAGCAGGACAGCACGACCGTGCCCGGGGTCTCGTCGACGAGGACGTTCACGCCGGTCAGGGCCTCGAACAGCCGGATGTTCCGGCCCTCCTTGCCGATGATGCGGCCCTTCATCTCGTCCGACGGCAACGGCAGCAGCGTCACGGCGGCCTGGCTGCTCGTCGGGACGGCGGCGCGCTGCGCGGCGGTGGCGAGGACGCGGCGGACCCGCGCGTCGGCGGTGCGGCGCGCCTGGGCCTCGACCCGGCGGACCGTCGCGGCCGCCGCGGTCTGCGCCTCGGCGGTGAGCTGGCGGAGCAGCTCCGCGCGGGCCTCGGCCGCCGTCAGGCCGGACGTCGCTTCCAGGCGCTCGGCGGCCTCCTGGGTGGCGGCCGCGATCCGGTCGGTCGCCTGGCGCTCGGCGGCGGCCCGCTGGTCGGCGGCCTCCCGTTCGGCTGCGGCGACGACCCGGGCGGCCTCCCGCTCGGCGGTCGCCAGGCGCTCCGCTGCGGCCGCGGCGGCGCTCGCCGCCTGCTCGCCCGCCTGGCGGCGGAGGTCGGCGGCCGCCTCGTTCGCGGTCCGGGCGGCGCGCTCCTGCTCCGTCGCCGCCCGCTCGGCCGTCGCGGCGTGCTGCTCCCGCTCGGCCGCGCGGGCTTCCCGGCGCTGGGCGTCCGCGAGGGCGGTGCGGGCCTCGTCGCGGATCGACTGGACGTCGTCCTGGGCCTGACGGCGCACGGCGGCGGCCTCGCGGCGCGCCAGGAGCACGAGCACGAGCGCGACCAGGCACGCGGCGAGCAGCCCGACGACGATCGCCACGTCCTGCATGCGTCCACGCTCCCGGTCCCTGGTGCTGCTGCTGGCCCGGGCGGCCGCGGTGCTGCGTGCCCGGGGTGCTCGCGCGCCGTGTCTCCGCCCGCGCCCGGGCGCGGCGGCCCAGGGCGGGCGGCACGCGGGTGGGTGCGGGGTCGACGGCGACGCGAGTGGCCCCATTGTTCCCCATGCGGGTGACCGCACCGGCGAGGTCCGGCGCGCGGCGTCGCGCGAGCCGTCAGGCCGAGTCGAGTCCGCCCGCCCAGCCGGCGCCGGGATCGGCGGGGTCCGCGCCCTCGGCGTCGAGCTCCTCGCGCACGACCCTCGACACCAGCGACCCCCCGTACCCGCGGCGCCCGAGCGCGCCGTACGCGCGGCGCAGCCGGACTTCGCGGTCCAGGCCCCGGGTCGCGCGGAGCTTCTTGCGGGCGAGCGCGCGGGCCGCCTGCTCCTCGTCGGCGTCGTCGACCTGCTCCAGGGCCTCGCGGGCCACCTCGTCGTCGACGCCCTTGCGGCGCAGCTCCATCGCGAGGGCCCGCCGGGACATGCCCCGCTCGGCGTGCCGGCTCCGCACGAGCACCTCGGCGTAGGCCGCATCGTCCACCAGGCCGACCTCGGTGAACCGGTCGAGAACGCGGTCCGCGACGTCCTCGGGCACGTCGCGCTTCGCCATCGCCTCCGCGAGCTGGAACCGGCTCCGCGGGGCCGCGGTGAGCTGGCGCAGCGCGATCGCGCGGGCCACGGACTCGGGATCGGGCTCGGCGTCGGCCGCGGCGGCGCCGGCCTCGGGCGGCTCGGTCGCGGGCGCGCGGCGTCGACCGGTGGTGGGGCGGCGCGCGCCTCCCCTGCGAGGGCCGAGGTTCGAATCGGGGGCGTCGGCGGCGGTCGGGTCGGCAGCGCTCGGGTCGGCAGCGCTCGGGTCGGCAGCGCTCGGGTCGGCGCAGCTCGGGTCGACGGCACCCGGGTCGACGGCGGGCGTGGCGACGACGGGCGCCGGCCGGGCACCCGCGGACCGCGCCACGATCTCGGCGAGCCGCGCCGCCACGGCCGCGACCTCCGGCGACGGCTCCTCCGAGGTGGTCGCGGGTCCGCCGGTGCGCGGGCGTCGGCGTGGCGCGCGCTCCGCAGGGGCCCCGGTGGGCGCAGGAGTGCGCGAGCGTGCAGGGGTGCGGGAGCGCGCCGCGGCCCGCGGGGCGGTGCCGGAGCCGTCCCCCCACGCGTCGTCATCCGCGGCGTCGTCGTCCGCGACCGGAGCGGGAGCCGCGGAGCGACCGCCCCGCGGCGACGCCGACCCCGCCGCGTCGTCGTCCCGCGCGGGAGCAGGGGGCGGCACGTCGTCGTCCCACACCGTGGCAGGGGCGGGCGCGTCGTCGTCCCACACCGTGGCAGGGGCCGGCGCGTCGTCCTCCCAGACCGACGCCGAGGACTCCCCCGACCCCGCCCAGGCGGACGCGTCGTCGTCGGACAGGTCGTCCCACGCCGACTCGCCCGCCGTGGCGGTGTCGAGCCATGCCGAGTCGTCCCCGGCCGCCTCCGCGCCGACGGCGGCGGCCGGGTCGTGCCGGGTCGACATCAGAAGTCGACCTTCACCTCCGCGCCGGCGGGCGCGTCGACCTTGGCACCGATGCCGAGCTTCTCGAGGATCTTCTTCTCGATCTCCGCGGCGAGGTCCGGGTTGTCGCGCAGGAACCCGCGCGCGTTCTCCTTGCCCTGGCCGAGCTGGTCGCCCTCGTAGGTGAACCAGGAGCCGGACTTCCGGATGAACCCGTGCTCGACGCCCATGTCGATGAGGCCACCCTCGCGGGAGATGCCGACGCCGTACAGGATGTCGAACTCGGCCTGCTTGAACGGCGGGGCCATCTTGTTCTTGACGATCTTGACCCGGGTCCGGTTGCCGACGGCGTCCGAGCCCTCCTTCAGGGTCTCGATGCGGCGGATGTCCATGCGGACCGAGGCGTAGAACTTGAGCGCCTTGCCACCGGTGGTGGTCTCGGGCGAGCCGAAGAACACGCCGATCTTCTCGCGCAGCTGGTTGATGAAGATCGCGGTGGTGCCGGACGCGTTGAGCGCACCGGTGATCTTGCGGAGCGCCTGGGACATGAGGCGGGCCTGGAGACCGACGTGGCTGTCGCCCATCTCGCCCTCGATCTCGGCCTTCGGCACGAGCGCCGCGACCGAGTCGATGACGATGATGTCGATGGCGCCGGAGCGGATCAGCATGTCCATGATCTCGAGCGCCTGCTCACCGGTGTCCGGCTGCGACACCAGCAGCGCGTCGGTGTCGACGCCGAGCTTCTTGGCGTAGTCCGGGTCCAGCGCGTGCTCCGCGTCGATGAACGCGGCGATGCCGCCCTGACGCTGGGCGTTGGCCACGGCGTGCAGCGCGACGGTGGTCTTACCGGACGACTCGGGGCCGTAGATCTCGACGATGCGGCCCTTGGGCAGACCGCCGATGCCGAGCGCGACGTCGAGGGCGACGGAGCCGGTCGGGATGACCTCGACCGGGGCGCGGCCGTCGTCGCCGAGACGCATGATCGAGCCCTTGCCGAACTGGCGGTCGATCTGGCTGAGGGCGGCCTCGAGAGCCTTCTCGCGGTCCTGGGGTGCGGGCATGGTGTTCCACCTCGTGCGTCTCGTGCAGCCTCGCGCTGCGCCGGCAGGGCTGGTCTTCTCGTGTCGTGCGCTGACGCTATGCCCGACCACCGACATGGACCCCGGTCCCGTCCACAGCCCGCGCGGCACGCCCCTCCTGGGGACGATCCCGCCGGCCGCACCCGGACCCGCGGCGCGCCAACGTGGACCACTCTACCGAACACATGTTCGACCGGTACCGCACCGACACGCCCGGCGCGTCGGGGGTCAGCGCGCCGCGTCGCCCGCGCCCGCGCCGCCCACGCCGCCCGCGCCACCGCCCGGCACGCCGCCCACCGGCGACGCCCCCGGCTCGCCGAGCCGCACGGCCTCCCCCGGCGCCAGCAGCACCGGCTCCACCTGCGCCCGCCGCGCGAGCGCCCGCGCGAACGCCGGGCCCGCCCGGTCCATCCACCCCGGCGGCAGCCGCCGGGACGCGGGCGCGTGCAGGGTCCCCCAGTGCACCGGGACCGCCCACCGCGCCCCGACCGCCTCGCACACCTCGGCCGCCTGGTGCGGGTCCATGTGCCCTCCCGACAGCCGCGGACCCCAGCCGCCCACCGGGACGAGAGCCAGGTCGATCGGGCCGCCCGCGAGGTCCGGCAGCCGCCGCATCTGCGGGTACGGCGCCGTGTCGCCGGCGAACCAGACCCGGAGCCCGGGCGCCACGACCAGGAACCCGTGCGCGGCGTTCGGGCGGTGCGGCATCGGGCGGTGCCCGTGCTCGGCGGGCACCGGGCGGATGCGGACCGCCGTGCCGGGGACGGTCCACCACTCCTCCGCCCCCAGGCCGACCGCGTGCAGCCCCTGCCGGTCGAGCCAGTGCGCGTTCGCCCGCGCGGCGAGCACCGGCACGTCGCCGAGCAGCCGCAGCGAGCCGACCTCGGCGTGGTCGTGGTGCAGGTGCGAGACGAGCACCGCGCTGGCGTCGGCCCAGTCCTCGGGGTGCGGCGCCGGGGCGCGGCGGCGCAGCAGGCCGGCGTGCGGGCGCAGCAGCGGGTCGGTGACGAGCCGCGACCCGCCGACGTCGAGGACGACCGTCGCGTGCCCGAGCCAGCGCAGCGTCGCGCCCGCGCCCGTCGGGTCGCCGGCGGTCACCTCCCCGCCTCCGCGGCCTCGTCCGCCGCCTCGTCCGCTGCCCGGCGCGTCGCCGTGCGGCGCAGCCCGAGCGCGGTCGCCCAGCGGACCAGCTGCTCGTGCACCCGGTCCGCCCCGACGGGCATGCGCCGACCGTCGACGTCGGCCAGCAGGTCGTCGTCGACGACGAGGTCCACGGGGTGCAGCAGCACGGCCCGATTCTGCGCACCGCCGAGCCCGCCGTGCGACCCGACCTGCCCCTCGAACGCGTGCACGCGCCCGTCGGCGGAGACGTCCGACAGGACCACGAGGTCGCCCACGTGGTCGAGCCGCCCGAGCCGCCGCAGGTCGTCCGCCGCCCGCCCGCCGTACCGCGCGACCGGGTCCACGCCGTCGACGGCGGCCCCGCCGTCCGCCTCCTCGAGCCACACGACGCCGCCCGGCCCGACCGCCGCGAGGCCGCGCGCCGCGGTGTCGACGACCACCAGCCCGATCCCGGGCGTGCCGGCGAGCCCGCGCACGAGCCCCGGCCAGCGCTCCTCGACCTCCTCGAGCACCAGCCGGCGCCCGGACCGCGGGAACCACACCATGCCGAGGTTGCCGGACCCCGCGACGGCGACGTTCGGCGGGGCGACCCCGTCGCTCCCGGGCTCCGGGGCGTCGCCCTCGCGGCGGTCTCGGCCCTGGGGCCCGAGCACCCGCGACCGGTCCGCGCCGTGCCGCGCGGCGGTCGAGCTGAGGAACGCGTTGAGCGGACCCCACTGCTCGTCGTCGGTGCCCGCCTGCACCGCGTCGACCCCGCCCCCGGCCATGTGCCCGCGCACGACGTCGACCAGCGGCCGCCCCGCGACCTGCTCGAACGTGGCCCCGAGCGACTGCCCGTGGTCGGACAGCACGACCACCCGGTAGTCGCGCGGCGCGGCGGCGGCGACCCGGACGAGCGTGTCCAGCACCCGGTCCAGGCCCTCCAGCGCCCGCATCGACTCGGGCCGGGTCGGGCCGGCGTGGTGCGCGATCTCGTCGTAGTCGACCAGGTCGACGAACACCACCGGCGCCCCGCGGACGAGCTGCTCGGCGACCACCGACGTCGCGAGGTCCCGCAGCAGCACGTTCGTCACCCCGCGCAGCACCACGTACCAGCCGCGGCGCGGCACCCGGGGCCGCACGTCGCGCACCCGCTGCCGCCGCCCCTGGTACAGCTCCTTGACCATCTCGCCCACCGTCAGCGTCACCGCGCGCGCCAGCACGAACGGGCTCGCGAAGAACCGCAGGTACGACGTGCCCGGACCGATCCCGCGCCGCGCCTGGCTCATGACGAGGTGCTGCCGCTCGGCGTCGCCGGAGAACATCGTCGCCACCGCGGCGCCGCCGTCCGCCAGCAGCCCGCGGCCGTCCGACAGGCGCCGCTCCACCAGCGCGGCGTCCTCCGGGTGGTTCGTCACCACCAGCCGGCCGACCTCGCGGTCCCACCAGCGGAACGAGCAGATCGCGTCCGCCGCGCCGTGCAGCAGCCCGGCCTGGCTCGCGGGGGTCGTCGACGGCGCCTGCGCCCACCACTCCCGCACGACGTGCGTGCCGTCCGCGACCCAGCGCGCCATCGTGGGCGCCAGCCCGGCGTCGACCGCCTGGGCGAGCACCGGCGCAGCGACGCCGTCGAGCTGCACCACCAGCAGCCCCGGCGGCCGGTCGTCGGGCACGGCGCCGCCACCCTCCCCGGCGCGGCGGGCGTGCGCCCGAGCCCGCCGCAGCACGTCGCCGACCACGTAGTCCGAGTCGGAGGCGCCCCACACCCAGCGGCCGATCGCCATCACGACCGCGGCGATGACGAGCACCTGGACGACGGCCCACGCGTTCCGCACCTGCAGGCCGGGCAGCAGCGTCAGGGCCAGCCACGCGACGAGCACCTGCGCGGCCAGACCGGCGAGCAGCGCCCCCATCGCCCCGCCCACCCGTGCGAGCAGCCGCAGCGGCGGCCGCAGCACCAGGTCGCCGACCGCGACCGCGAGCGCCGCGAGCAGGACCGACCCGGGGTTGGAGGCGCTCACCCCGTCGACGACCGCGATCGCGATGCCGAGCCCCAGGGCGGTCGTGACCAGGCCCAGCAGGGCGTCGCCGACGTCGCTGAGCGTCACCGACCACCAGCCGGGGCGCGGGCGGTGCGGGTCGTCGGGCGACACGCCCTCAGCCTGCCACGCGCGGGCGCGCCGCGGGCGACCCGTTACGGGTGGGGGTGGCCTCGCGACCGAGGTCAGGGGCGCGCGGGCGGGGCCTGGCGGTACTTGTCCGAGCCCCAGCGCTGGGCGTCGGGGATGTCGAGCTCGTCGCACAGCGCGTGCCAGACGTCCCGCGGGTCGATGCCGGCGTCGAGCGCCTGCTCGGGGGTGCGGTCGCCGAGGCGCTGGAGCACGAGCTCGTGGGTGAGGACGCGGCCGTGGGCGCTGCCGAGCACCTCGTCGACCAGCTGCCAGAACTCGCGGTACCGCACCTCGCGCTCCCTCCGTCCGCGTCGTGGACCTGCGAGCGTACGCGTGCCGGGGCGCGGCCGGTCAGTCGTCCGTCGTGGGCAGCGCCAGCAGCCACCCCGACATCGGGTGCCGCACGACCACCTGCGCCCGGTACACCCGCGCCGTCTCCCCGTCGCCGACGCGGACCTCCAGGTCCGACGGAGCCGGGCTCCCGACGAGCGCCGCGAGCACGTTCCCGAGCACGCCGCGCACCCTTGGCCGCCGCCGCGCGCGGCGCCCGCCGCGGTCGAGCAGCGCGTCCACCACGGCCGGGGTGTCCCGCCGGGGAACCTCGAGCGTGGCGATGTCCTCGACCTCCACCTCGTCCTGCCCGTCCCGGTGGAGCCGCACCTGCAGGTCCGGCGTCCCCGCCAGGACCACGACGACCGGCGACCGCTCGGCCCCCTGGACCTCGTCCTCCCAGGGGTCCGCCTCGGGCACCGGCGCGGGCGCCCGGCCGTGGCGCGCACCCGCCTCCCACAGGGCACGGACCGCGGACTGCGTCGCGTCGTCGATCGGCATGCCCCGATCCTGCCGCGACCGGTCCCCCGCGCGCAGCCGTTCGCGCAGCGCGCAGCCGCGGACCCGCAGGTGGGGGCGCGCGTGTCGGTGCCCCGCGACAGAATGGCGCGGTGACACCTCCCCCGACCGCCGGCGGCCCCACCGGCGCCGACGTCCTCGGGCGGTTCTCCGAGCCGACGCAGGACTGGTTCCGCGGCGCCTTCGCCGAGCCGACCGCCGCCCAGGCGGGCGCGTGGGACGCGGTGTCGACCGGCCGGCACGCGCTCGTCGTGGCGCCGACGGGGTCCGGCAAGACGCTCGCGGCGTTCCTGTGGGCGCTCGACCGGATCACCGCGGAGCCCGTCGACGCCGAGGCCGACCCGCTGCAGCGGTGCCGGGTGCTGTACGTGTCGCCGCTCAAGGCGCTGGCCACCGACGTCGAGCGCAACCTGCGCTCCCCGCTGGTCGGCGTCCGGCAGGCCGCGACCCGCCGTGGGCTCACGCTGCCCGACGTGCAGGTGGGCGTCCGCACCGGCGACACCCCGCCCAACGAGCGGCGGCAGTTCGCGACGAAGCCGCCGGACATCCTCATCACGACGCCCGAGTCGCTGTTCCTCGTGCTGACGTCGGGCGCGCGGGCCGGGCTGTCGGGCGTGCGGACGGTGATCCTCGACGAGATCCACGCGGTCGCCGGGACCAAGCGCGGCGCGCACCTCGCGGTGTCGCTCGAGCGGCTGGACGCGCTGCTCGACCGGCCCGACGGACCCGGCCCGGCGCAGCGCATCGGCCTGTCCGCGACCGTCACGCCGGTCGACCGGGTCGCGGCGTTCCTCAGCGGGGGCCGCGCCCCCGCGGACGGCGGGCGCGAGGTGGTCGTCGTGCAGCCGCCGTCGACCAAGGAGATCCGGGTCGACGTCGTCGTCCCGGTGCCCGACCTCACGGACCTCGGCGCGCCGCTGCCGGACGACGGCAAGGCGCGCGGGCCCGCGCCGAAGCCGGTCGTCGACGACGAGCTGCCGCCGCTCGCGCCGGGCGAGGCCGACCTCACCGGCCAGGCCGCCGGCTCCGGGGCGCCACGCCCATCGATCTGGCCGCACGTCGAGGAGCGCGTCGTCGACCTGGTCGCCGACCACCGGTCGACGCTGGTGTTCACCAACTCCCGCCGCGGCGCCGAGCGGCTGACCGCCCGGATGAACGAGGTGTGGGCCGAGCGGCAGGGCGAGGACGTCCCGGACCCCGGCACGCTGTGGGCCGCGCAGGCCAACGCGCAGTCCGGGACCGCGGTCGGCGTGGACGCCCGGGACGCGGAGACGATCATCGCGCGCGCACACCACGGGTCGATGAGCCGCGCGGAGCGCACCCGCACCGAGTCCGAGCTCAAGGCCGGCAGGCTGCCCGCCGTGGTGGCGACCAGCTCGCTGGAGCTCGGCATCGACATGGGCGCGGTCGACCTGGTGGTCCAGGTGGGCGCGCCCCCGTCGGCCGCGAGCGGCCTGCAGCGCATCGGCCGCGCGGGCCACCAGGTCGGCGCGGTGTCGCACGGCGTCGTCTTCCCGACGTTCCGCGGCGACCTGGTGCCCGCGGCGGTCACGGCGCTGCGGATGCGCGCCGGGCAGATCGAGCCGCTGCACGTGCTGACCAACCCGCTCGACGTGCTCGCGCAGCAGGTCGTCGCGATGGTCGCGCAGGAGGACTGGACGGTCACCGAGCTGGCCGCGGTCGTGCGCCGCTCCGCGCCGTTCACGACCCTCGGCGACGCGACGCTGCGCGCCGTGCTCGACATGCTGGCGGGCCGGTACCCGAGCGAGGAGTTCGCCGAGCTGCGCCCGCGCATCCTGTGGGACCGCGCGACCGACGTGCTCAGCGCCCGGCCCGGCGCCCTGCGGCTGGCCGTGACCAGCGGCGGCACGATCCCGGACCGCGGTCTGTACGGCGTGTTCCTCGCGTCCGGCTCCGAGACCGCCGACATGCCGGTGGACCCCGAGCGGTCCGGCGGGCGCACCCGCGGCGGCAAGCGGGTGGGCGAGCTCGACGAGGAGATGGTCTACGAGTCGCGGGTGGGCGACACGTTCACGCTCGGGTCGAGCACCTGGCGGATCGAGGACATCACCCCCGACCGGGTGCTCGTCACCCCGGCCCCGGGCGTCCCCGGGCGGCTGCCGTTCTGGAAGGGCGACTCCCAGGGGCGGCCCGCCTCGCTCGGCCGCGCGATGGGCGCCTGGGCGCGGGAGGTCGCCGACCTGCCCGACGCCGACGCGCGCACCCGGGTCGCCGAGGCCGGGCTCGACCCCTGGGCCGCCGACAACCTGCTCGGCTACCTCCGCGAGCAGCGGGACGCGACCGGCACGCTGCCGAGCGACGTCACCGTGGTCGTCGAGCGGTTCCGCGACGAGCTCGGCGACTGGCGAGTCGTCGTGCACTCCCCGTACGGCGCCCGGGTGCACGCGCCGTGGGCGCTGGTGCTCGGTGCGCGGCTGCGCGAGCGGTTCGGCGTGGACGCCGCCGCGATGCACGCCGACGACGGCATCGTGCTCCGGCTGCCCGACATGCTCGCGGCGACCGCCGACCCCGTGGGCGACCTGCTCGGCTGGACCGCGCCCGACTCCTGGTCCGCCGACGGCTCCCCGTCGAGCCCCGGCGGCCTGACCGACGCGGCGCCCGTCGACGCGGCCGACCTGCTGATCGAGCCCGACGAGGTCGCCGACGCCGTCCGCGAGGAGCTCGGCGGCTCCGCGATGTTCGGCGCCCGGTTCCGCGAGGCCGCCGCCCGCGCGCTGCTGCTCCCCCGCCGCCGGCCCGACCGCCGGCAGCCGCTGTGGCAGCAGCGGCAGCGCTCGGCGCAGCTGCTCAGCGTCGCGTCCCGGTACCCGGACTTCCCGATCCTGCTGGAGGCCGTGCGCGAGTGCCTGCAGGACGACTTCGACATCGACGCGCTGGTCGAGCTCATGCGGGACGTGTCCGCCGGGCGGGTGCGGGTGGTCGAGGTGACGACGACCCGGCCGTCGCCGTTCGCCCAGTCGCTGCTGTTCGGCTACACCGCGCAGTTCCTCTACGACGGCGACGCCCCGCTGGCCGAGCGCCGCGCCGCCGCCCTGACGCTCGACCCGACGCTGCTGGACGAGCTGCTGGGGGGCGGCGGCGGGTCGCAGATCGCCGACCTGCTCGACCCCGACGCGGTCGTCCGCACCGAGGCCGAGCTCACCGCCACCGACCCCGACCGGCAGGCGCGCACCGCCGAGCAGGTCGCCGACGTGCTGCGCCGGCACGGCCCGCTCGCGCTGGCGGGCGTCGAGGCGCGGACGCGCGAGGACGTGCGCGACGAGGTGGCCGGGTGGCTCGCCGACCTGGAGCACGCGCGCCGGATCATCCGGGTGCGGATCTCGGGCGTCGCGCCCGCCGACGCCGAGCAGTGGGCCGCCGTCGAGGACGCCGGCCGGCTCCGGGACGCCCTCGGCGTCGCCCTGCCCGTCGGGGTGCCCGAGGTGTTCACCGAGGTGCTGCCCGACCCGCTCGGCGACCTCATGCGCCGGCACGCCCGGACGCACGGCCCGTTCACCGCCGCCCAGGTCGCCGCCCGGTTCGGGCTCGGCACCGCCGTGGTGCAGGCGGCGCTGCGGCCACTCGAGCGGGCCGGCGTCGTCGTCCAGGGCCGGCTCCGGCCCGACGCGCTGGGCGGGGTCGGCGACGAGTACTGCGACGCGGACGTGCTGCGCACCCTGCGCCGCAGGTCCCTCGCGGCGCTGCGCTCCGAGGTCGAGCCCGTGCCGCAGGTGGCGCTCGGCCGGTTCCTGCCGGCCTGGCAGCACGCGATCGGCCGGTCCGCGCCCGGGGCGCTGCGCGGCGTCGACGGGCTGGCGCGCGCGGTCGAGCAGCTGGCGGGCGCCGTGGTGCCCGCGTCCGCCCTGGAGTCGCTCGTGCTGCCCGCCCGGGTGCCGGACTACAGCCCCGCGCTCCTGGACGAGTTGACCGCGTCCGGCGAGGTGCTGTGGGCCGGGCACGGCACGCTGCCCGGCAAGGACGGACTCGTCAGCCTGCACCTCGCCGCGACCGCCGACCTCACGCTGCCGCTGCTGACCGCGCCGGGCTCCGAGCCGGCACCTCCGCCCGAGCACCTGGACACCGCGCTGCACCGCGCGCTGGTCGAGGCGCTGCGCGGCGGCGGCGCGTACTTCGTCGGCGCCCTGGGGTCGCGGGTGGCCGAGGCGTTGCCGGAGTCGCCGCCGTCGCAGGCCGCGCTGGTCGACGCGCTCTGGGACCTGGTGTGGGCCGGGCTCGTCACCAACGACGGCCTGGCGCCGCTGCGGGCGCGGCTGGCCGGCGGGAAGACGACCCACAAGACCACCGCCTCGGCGCCGCCGTCCCGCGCGCGACAGCTCACGATGGGCGGCGGCCGGTTCGGCGGGCGGCCGAGCCTGCGCGGCAGCGGGGTGGGTCTCCGGTCCGCGGGGCTCGCGGGTGGCGGCCTGGGCGGGCTCGGCGGCGGCCTCGCGACCTCGGGCGGCGAGGCGGGCGGCCGCTGGTCGATCCTGCCGTCCCGCGAGCAGGACCCCACCCGCCGCGCGCACGCCCTGGCCGCGCAGCTGCTCGACCGGCACGGCGTGCTGACCCGCGCGGTCGCGCCCGCCGAGGGCGTCGCCGGGCAGTTCGCTCCCGTGTACCGGGTGCTCGCCGCGCTCGAGCAGCAGGGGCAGGTGCGGCGCGGGTACTTCGTCGAGCACCTGGGCGGCTCGCAGTTCGCGCTCCCCGGGGCCGTCGACCAGCTGCGCGCGGAGGCCCGGCAGATCGAGCGGATCGCCGAGCAGTCCGTCCCGGCCGACGCCGACCGCTCCGTCGTCCTCCTCGCCGCGACCGACCCCGCCAACCCGTACGGCGCCGCTCTCGCGTGGCCGGTCCGCGCCGACGCGCCCACCGGGCACCGGCCCGGGCGGAAGGCCGGCGCGGTGGTCGTGCTCGTCGACGGGGTGCTGGCGCTCTACCTGGAGCGCGGCGGGCGCACGGTGCTCACGTTCACCGAGGACGAGACCGCGCTCCGGCTGGCGACCGCGCGGCTGGCCGAGACCGTGCGCGAGGGGCGGCTCGGCCGGATCACGCTGGTGCGCGCCGACGGCGAGGAGCTGCTGACCGGCGGGCTGGAGTCGACCGCACTGGGCCGGGCGCTCGCGCTCGCCGACTTCGCGCCGACGCCGCGGGGCATCCGGCTGCGGAGCGCGCGGTGACGCCGCGCGTGGCCACGTCGCGGACCCGGGGCGACCGAGCCGCCCGGACCGGGCGGTGACGGCCGGTGCCTGAGGGCGACATCCTGGCGCGCACCGCCCGGCGGCTCGACGAGGCCCTGGCCGGACGGGTGCTCGTCCGCAGCGACCTGCGCTGGCCCACCGCCGCGACCGTCGACCTGGTCGGCCGCACGGTCCTCGGCACGAAGTCCTACGGCAAGCACCTGCTCACCCGGTTCGACGACGGCCGCACCCTGCACACCCACCTGCGCATGGACGGGTCCTGGCGGATCGCCCGCACCGGCTCGCCCGGCGCCCGGGCCGGCGCGCCGCACGTCCGCGCCGTGCTGGCCAACGAGACCTGGACCGCGGTCGGCGAGCTCATCGGCATGCTCGACGTCGTCCCCACCCGCGACGAGCACACCCTGATCGGCCACCTGGGTCCCGACCTGCTGGCCGACGACTTCGAGACCGCCGGGCTGCCCGAGACGCTCCGCCGGTGGGCCGCGCGCGGGTCGACGCCGGTGTGCGAGGTGCTGCTCGACCAGACGGTGGTCGCCGGCATCGGCACGATCTACATGGCCGACTCGCTGTTCCTCGAGAAGATCTGGCCGTGGACCCCCGCCGACGAGGTGGCCGACCCGTCCCGGCTGCTCCGGGTGGCGCGGGCGATCATGCAGCGCTCGGTCGGGTCGTCCTCGCCGTCGACCACCGGGGAGGTCTACCGCGGGCGGGAGACCTGGGTGCACGGGCGGCTCAAGGAGCCGTGCCGGCGGTGCGGCGCCCCGGTGCGCCGCGGCCTGGCCGGGCACCCGCCGACGGAGCGGCCGGCGTACTTCTGCGGCGTCTGCCAGCGCCTGCCGGCCCCGGCGCCCTGACGCACCCGCGCCGACCGCGTCTGCCTCGGTCCACCTCCGGGGCACCGCGCCCGGACACGAGTGGAGCGTTCTGCCCGACACGCACCGGCGTGTCGGGCAGAACGCTCCACTCGAGCCCACTCACGCGGTCCCGAAGACGCGACGACGCCCGGCCTCCCGCCGAGCGAAGGGCGGGACGACCGGGCGTCGTCGGTGTCTGGGGTGGGTTTCCCCCGCGGTCAGCCGACCGGGGCGAGCTCCGGGCGTCGGCGCCAGGTGCTGTCCTGGCCGCCCAGGGCCGAAGCCAGGTCGACCGGGACGGTGTCGGGGATCAGCAGACCCTCGGCGACGGCGATGCGGTCGCTCACCTCGCGCAGCACGAGCGACATGGGCACGTCGAGCGCCTCGCAGATGCTCGCGAGCAGCTCCGACGACGCCTCCTTCTGACCCCGCTCGACCTCGCTGAGGTAGCCCAGCGACACCCGGGCGGCGGAGGACACCTCGCGCAGGGTGCGTCCCTGCCGCTGGCGGGCATCCCGCAGCACGTCACCGATCTCTCGGCGCAACACGACCATCTGGCGTCCCCCTCTCATGTCCCGATCCTGCTCCTGCCGCGCCGTCTGCTGACCCGCAGCAGCGGGCCGGACGACGGCGGCACCCTTGTGGCCCCGCGTGGGGAGGCTCCCACCGTACAGTGCGCTCCCCTGACGGGCAGCGCCGGGACGGCTGGTGGGCCTGGTGTTCATCACGATCTCCACAACGCCTGCACGACCCCCGGTGTTCCCGGGGGTCAGGCGGCACCGCCGGGCCGCACCGCGGAGAGCGCCTCCCGGAGCACCGCGGCGCAGGTGGCGGCCCGGATCGCGGCGCGGTCGCCGGGCAGGTCGAGGGTGCGGACGACCGTCCGCTCGGGGGTCGCGACGGCCACGTGCACCGTCCCGGGTGAAAACCCGTCCTGCGGGTTCGGGCCGGCGACGCCGGTGGTCGCGAGCCCCACGTCCGACCCCACGACGTCGCGGACGCGCTCGGCCATCTGCCGGGCCACCTCGGGGTGCACCGCCCCGTGCTCCGCGAGCAGGTCGGCGTCGACGCCGAGGACCGTGCCCTTGACGTCGGTCGCGTAGGCGACGACGCCGCCGCGGAAGGACCGGGAGGCGCCGGGGACGTCGACCAGGGTGGCGGCGACCTGGCCGCCGGTGAGCGACTCGGCGGTGGCGACCGTCCAGCCGCGCCCGCGCAGCGCGTCGAGCACCGCAGTGGCCGACTCCGCGGTGGCCGCCGTTGCCGGGCCGTCGGGCTCGCCGGACGCGACGCCCCCGGGGTGCGGCGCCGGGCCCGACCCGCCGGCCCCCGTCGTCACGCCGGGTCGCCGTGCGGGGACGTCGTCCCGGTGGCCGCGGCGTGCCGGGTCGCGTCCGCCCCACCCGCGACGTGCTCGCGGTGCACCCGCACGGCCGTCCGCACGTAGTCGGCCCCGGTGACCAGGGTGACGACCACCGCTGCGCCCATGAGCACGCTCGCCACGACGAGCACCGCGGTCGGCAGCTCGGACAGCGGCAGCAGGAACAGCCCCACGGCGAGGGACTGCAGCACCGTCTTGATCTTGCCGCCGCGCGACGCGGGCAGGATCAGGTACTTGAGGAGGAAGAACCGCATCACGGTGATGCCGATCTCCCGGACGAGGATCGCGCCGGTCACCCACCAGCTGAGGTCGCCGATCCAGGACAGCCCGACGAGCGCGGTGCCGATCAGCGCCTTGTCGGCGATCGGGTCGAGCAGCTTGCCGAGGTCCGTGACCAGGCCGAGCCGCCGCGCCAGGTAGCCGTCGAGCCGGTCGGTGGCGGCGGCGAGGGCGAAGATCCCCGCGGAGACCCAGCGCCAGCGCGGGTCCTGGCCGCCGTCGACCAGCAGGGCCCACGCGAAGAACGGCACGACGGCGATGCGCAGCACCGTCACGACGTTGGCGACGTTCATCGGCGAAGGGCGGCTCACCCCGACAGCCTACGGGCAGCGGGCGCGGACCACGGCCCGGACGTCGCGCCCGCGTCGACCCCCAACGACCTCGGGCGGTGCGTCAGCGAAGGTCGTCGGCGTCGTCGTAGTAGTCGACGGCCTCGGGCGGCTCGCCGGGCATCCGGCCCTCGGGCGCGGCGTACCGGTCCTCACCGGCCGACCCCGCGTCGCCGCCGCCCGAGCCCCCCGGCTCCGGCTCGCCGCGCAGCATCGCCAGGGTGCCGGGCAGGTCGTCCGGCTGCACGAGCACCTCCCGCGCCTTCGACCCCTCGGACGGGCCGACGATCTCGCGGGACTCGAGCAGGTCCATGAGCCGGCCGGCCTTGGCGAACCCGACGCGCAGCTTGCGCTGAAGCATCGACGTCGAGCCGAACTGCGATGTGACGACGAGCTCCGCGGCCTGCAGCAGCAGGTCGAGGTCGTCGCCGATGTCCTCGTCCACCTGCTTCTTGGCGGCGGTGACCGTCACGTCCTCGCGGTAGATCGGCTTCAGCTGCTGCTTCACGTGCGCGACGACGGCGTGGATCTCGGACTCGGAGACCCAGGCGCCCTGGGTGCGCATCGGCTTCGCGGCGCCCATCGGCAGGAACAGCGCGTCGCCCTGGCCGATCAGCTTCTCGGCGCCGGGCTGGTCGAGCACGACGCGGGAGTCGGTCAGCGAGGACGTCGCGAACGCCAGCCGGGACGGCACGTTGGCCTTGATCAGGCCGGTGACCACGTCGACCGACGGGCGCTGCGTCGCGAGCACCAGGTGGATGCCGGCAGCGCGGGCGAGCTGGGTGATCCGCTGGATCGAGGCCTCGACGTCGCGCGGGGCGACCATCATGAGGTCGGCGAGCTCGTCGACGATCACGAGCAGGTACGGGTACGGCGCGATCTTCCGCTCGGAGCTCGGCAGCGGCTTCACCTTGCCGGCCTTGACCGCGACGTTGAAGTCGTCGATGTGCTTGAACCCGAACATCGCGAGGTCGTCGTACCGCGCCTCCATCTCCCGCACCACCCACTCGAGGGCCTCGGCGGCCTTCTTCGGGTTGGTGATGATCGGGGTGATGAGGTGCGGGATGCCCTCGTAGATCGTCAGCTCGACGCGCTTCGGGTCGACCAGCACCATGCGGACCTGGTCCGGCGTGGCGCGCATGAGCACCGACACGATCATCGAGTTCACGAACGACGACTTACCGGCACCGGTCGCACCGGCGACGAGCATGTGCGGCATCTTCGCGAGGTTCGCCGTGACGTAGCCGCCCTCGACGTCCTTGCCGACGCCGATCACCATCGGGTGCTCGGAGCGGCGCGCCGCGCTCGACCGGAGCACGTCGCCGAGCGACACCGTCTCGCGGTCCGTGTTCGGGATCTCGATGCCGATGGCCGACTTGCCGGGGATGGGCGACAGGATGCGCACGTCCGCGGACGCGACGGCGTAGGCGATGTTCTTGCTCAGCGCCGTGACCCGCTCGACCTTCACGCCCTTGCCGAGCTCGACCTCGTAGCGCGTGACGGTCGGTCCGCGGGTGAACCCGGTGACCTGGGCGTCGATCTCGAAGTTCTCCAGGACGCCGGTCAGCGCCTCGACCACGCGGTCGTTCGCGGCCGAGCGCACCTTGTGCGGGGCGCCCTTCGCGAGCGCGTTCTCGTCCGGGAGCGTGTAGAGCACGTCGCCGCCGAGCATCGGCTGCTCGCCACGGGGCACGCCCGTGGTGGGCGGGGCGACGGGGTCCGGGCGCGGCGCGGGGGCCTCCGCGGCGGCGGAGGTCGCACCGACCGCCGTGACGGCCTGCGTCGGGGCGGTGCTCGGGGCCACGACGTCGTCCTCGCCGGCGTCCTCCGCGTCGAGGACCGCCGTGGCGTCCTCCTCCTCGCGACGCATCCGCTCCACGTACGCGGCGCGCTCGAAGGCCTCGTCGCCGGCGTAGCCGTCCAGCGTGTCGGGGTCGTCGGGGTCGGCCGCCGCGCGCTTCTTGAGCCGGTCCATCAGCTTCCGGCGCGACGGCTTGGCCGGGGGCTCCTCGACCGCGGTGTGCCCGGCGTTGATCACCAGCGGGGCGTCGTCGTCCTCGACCTCGTCCTCGTCGCGGTGGTTGCGGGTGAGCCGGTCGTAGACCCCGCGCAGCCGGGGGCCGATCTGGTTCACCGGCGTCGCGGTGACGACCAGCACGCCGAAGAACGCGAGCAGCACCAGCAGCGGCACGGCCGCCCACGCGGTCACCAGGCTCACCAGCGGCGTACCGACGAGGTAGCCGACGATGCCGCCCGCGTCCCGGACGGCCTCGAACCCGCCCGACGGCGCGGGCAGGTCCTGCTGGACGTGCACCAGCGCGCACGCCGCGAGCGTGATCGCGGTCAGGCCGATGCTGATCCGGGAGTTCGCCTGGTTCCGCTCGGGATGACGCATCAGCCGGATCGCGATGCCGACCAGGGCGACCGGGACCGCGACGGAGACCCGGCCGAACGTCCCGGCGACCACGACGTGCACGGCGTCGCCCGCCATGCCGTCCAGGCCCCACCACTCGCGGGCGGCGACCACGATCGCGAGGGCGATGAGGAAGAACGCGGCGCCGTCGCGGCGCAGCGCGGGGTCGAGGTCGCGCGCGCCGTGACCGACCCGGCGGGCGGCGCCGCCGACGACGTGGGCGCAGCCCATCCAGATGCCGCGGACGATCCGGATCGGCAGCGCGGGTCGGGGCGGCGGAGGCGGTGCGGCGTTCCTGGCGGAGCCGCGGGAGCCGGAGCCGGACGCGCGCGCCGCCGGTGCCGCGGTGCGGGCGCGCGACGACGGCGCAGCCGCACGGGTGGCGGTGGAGGACGGACGGGCGGCCATGGTCCTCACGGTAGCCGCCACCTGCGTGCCGGGCCGGGAGCCCGCGCCGGTGGGGTGCGTGTCGGTGACGCTCACCACGGGCGATGCGCGGCGCGGGCGGCAGACCGACACGCGACGGGTGTCGGCGCCCGGTGGGACGCTCGGTCCATGGAGCACCGCGTCAGCGCCGACCAGGTCCGCCGGTACCGCGTCCGCGCGCAGCAGCTCGACCGCGCGCCGGACGCCGCGCGCGCCGCGACCGACGCGGCCGTGCTGGACGCCGGGGTGCAGGACACCGGGCCGGACGGGGCGCTCTGGGCGCTGGCGCTGCGCGGGGTACCGGTCCGGGCGGGTTCGTGGCCGCAGGACCTCGCGGTGGCGTGGAGCGTCCGCGGCGCGCCGCACGCCTACCGCCGCGCCGACCTGCCCGCCGTGCAGCGCGCGCTGCGGCCGTACTCCGACGCCGACGCCGGGAAGCGGATCTACGACGCCGCGAAGCCGCTGCGGGCCGCGGGGATCCGGCCGACCGACGCGCTCGGGCACGTCGCGCGCACGATGCACGCGGTCGTCGACGCACCCACCGGCAAGGGCGCGCTCTCCACGCGCATGACCGCCGAGCTGGACGAGCCGTACCTGCGCTGGTGCCGGCCCTGCGGGGCGACCCACATGTTCGAGATGCCCTTCCGGCTCGGCGCGCTGCACGCCGGGCTGGAGCTGGAGCCGGGCACCTCTCCCCCGGTGCTGCGGCGGTCGCCGGGGTTCCCGGCCGCCCAGGTGGGAGCGGTCGACCGGGAGGCGGGCGACGCGGACCCCGCCGGGGACCCGGCGGACGACGGCGCGCACGACCTCGTCCGCGGGGTGCTGCACCTGCTCGGCCCGGCGACCGCGAAGGACGTCGCCGCGTTCCTCGACGCGCCGGTCGCCGACGTGAAGCGCCGCTGGCCGGTCGACGCCGTGCCGGTCGAGGTGGACGGCGCCGCGGCGTCGGTGCTGGCGGACGACCTGCCCGCGCTGCTCGGCGCGGCGGACGGGGCGGACGGCGGCAGCACCGCCGGCGCGCCCGTCGTCCGGTTGCTCGGCCCCTACGACCTGTTCCTCCAGGCCCGCGACCGGCACGTCCTCGTCCCCGAGCCCGCGCGGGCGAAGGCGCTGTGGCCGGTGCTCGGCCGCCCCGGGGCCGTGCTGGCCGACGGTGCGGTCGTCGGCACCTGGCGCCCGCGCGCCCGGGGCCGGCGGCTGGCGCTGGAGCTCGAGCCCTGGGTGCCGTGGGACGCGGCCCTGGAGCGGGCCGTGGCGGAGCAGCACGAGCGCCTCGGGGCCTTCCGCGGCGCCGACCCCGCCTGACCGCGCGCGACGCGCCCGCGCCCGCGCGTCGGGTTCGGACCTCCGAGCCGAGTTCGGTGGCTCCTGGCACCGAGCTCGGCTGGGACCACCGAACCCGCGATCACCCGGACGCGCCGACGGCCCGGGCGCGCGCACCCCGCGGGGTCGCGCGCCCGGGCCGTCCGGGCGGGGCCGGGAGGCTCAGGCCTCCACGACCACCGGGATGATCATCGGCCGGCGACGCAGGCGGTTGGACGCCCAGCGCCCGACCACGCGCCGCACCACCTGCTGCAGCTGCTGGGTGTCGACCGCCCCGCCGCGCGCCGCGTCCTCGAGGGCCGCGGTGACGTCCGGCAGGATCGCGTCGAACACCTTGTCGTCCTCGGCCACGCCGCGGGCGAGGATCTGCGGCTTGCCGAGCACCTTGCCGTCGGTGGAGCTGATGACGGCGAAGATCGAGATGAAGCCCTCGTCGCCGAGGATGCGGCGGTCCTTGAGGTCGGCCTCGGTGATGCCGCCGACCGACGAGCCGTCCACGAACACGTACCCGCAGGGCACGGCGCCGACGACGGAGGCCCGGCCGTCGACCAGGTCCACGACCACGCCGTCCTCGGCGAGCACGACGCGGTCGGCCGGGACGCCGGACTTCACGGCCAGCGCGCCGTTGGCGACGAGGTGCCGGACCTCGCCGTGCACCGGCATGACGTTGCGGGGCCGCAGGATGTTGTAGCAGTACAGGAGCTCGCCGGCGCTGGCGTGGCCGGAGACGTGCACCTTGGCGTTGCCGCCGTGCACGACGCGCGCCCCGAGCCGGGTCAGGCCGTTGATGACGCGGTACACCGCGTTCTCGTTCCCGGGGATCAGCGACGACGCGAGGATGACGGTGTCGCCGGGGCCCACCGAGATCTTGTGGTCGTTGTTGGCGATGCGGGACAGCGCGGCCATCGGCTCGCCCTGGGAGCCGGTGCACATGAGCACGAGCTCGTCGTCCCGCACGTCGTCGAGGCGCTTGGCGTCGACCAGGACGCCGTCCGGCACCTTGAGGTAGCCGAGCTCGGCGGCGATCGTCATGTTGCGGATCATCGAGCGGCCGACCAGGGCGACCTTGCGCTCGTGCGCGGCGGCGGCGTCGAGGACCTGCTGCACGCGGTGCACGTGCGAGGAGAACGACGCGACGACGATCCTGCGCGCGGAGGTGGCGAACACGTTGTCCAGCACCGGGCCGATCTCGCGCTCGGGGCTGACGAAGCCCGGCACCTCGGCGTTGGTGGAGTCGACCATGAACAGGTCGACGCCCTTCTCCCCCAGCCGCGCGAACGCGCGCAGGTCGGTGATCCGGCCGTCCAGCGGGAGCTGGTCCATCTTGAAGTCGCCGGTGTGCAGCACGGTGCCCGCGCCGGTGGTGACCGCGACGGCCAGCGCGTCGGGGATCGAGTGGTTGACCGCGA
Source organism: Cellulomonas sp. PS-H5 (assembly GCF_019265565.1). Taxonomy (NCBI): domain Bacteria; kingdom Bacillati; phylum Actinomycetota; class Actinomycetes; order Micrococcales; family Cellulomonadaceae; genus Cellulomonas; species Cellulomonas sp. PS-H5. Next base: position 26,514 of record NZ_JAHVCI010000006.1, on the reverse strand, counting down.
CGAACTCGCAGGAGAACGCGCCGATCTGCTCGGTCTGGCCCTCCTTGACCGCGTGGGTCAGCGGGGTGATCCGGTGCTCCTTGAGCTTGGCCTCGACGAACGCGAGGGTCAGCTGCGAGCCGATCAGCGGGATGTCCTGGCGCAGGCGCAGCAGGTAGGGCACGGCGCCGATGTGGTCCTCGTGCCCGTGGGTGAGCACGATGCCGTCGACGTCGTCCATGCGGTCGGCGATGTAGCCGAAGTCCGGGAGGATCAGGTCGACGCCGGGCTGGTGGTCCTCGGGGAACAGGACGCCGCAGTCGATGATGAGCAGGCGGCCGCCGTACTCGAGGACGGCCATGTTGCGGCCGACCTCGCCGAGGCCGCCGAGGGCCACGATGCGCAGGCCCCCTTCGGGCAGGGCGGGCGGCAGGGCGAGGTCGGGGTGCGGGTGGGACATGCTTCTCCTGTTTCAGGCGGACAGGACGCCGGCGATGCCCGCGGCAGCAAGGCCCGCGCGCACCGCCTCGACGTCCTCGTCCGACGCGGCGACGTTGGGCAGCCGCAGGTGTCGGGACGGGATCAGGCCGAGGGACCAGACGGCGGCCTTGGCCGCGACCGCCTGGAAACCCCGGCCGTTGAGCGCGTCGATCGCCGGTGCGATCGACAGGAAGATCTCGAGCGCGCGGGCGTGGTCGCCCGCGTCGTGGGCCGCGGTGACCGCGGCGAGCTGCGGGCCGGCGACGTGGCCGACCACGCTGACGATGCCGGCGGCGCCGTGCGCCAGGAACGGCAGGTAGAGCGAGTCGTCGCCGGAGTACCAGGCGAGCCCGGTCGCGGCGGCGGCCTTCGCGGCGCCGTACAGGTCGCCGGTGGCGTCCTTCATCGCGACGACGCGGTCGTGCTGCGCGAGCTCGACCAGCGTCTCGTGCGCGAACCGGACGCCGGTGCGGCCGGGCACGTCGTAGAGCATCACGGGCAGCGGCGTCGCGTCGGCGACGGCGGTCACGTGCGCGACCAGGCCGGGCTGCGAGGGGCGCGAGTAGTAGGGCGCGACGACCAGCAGGCCGTCCGCGCCGGCCTCGGCGGCCTGCTCGGCCATCCGGACGGCGTGCAGCGTGTCGTTCGACCCGGCGCCGGCGACGACCGTCGCCCGGTCCCCCACGGCGTCGACGACGGCCCGGACCAGGTCGGCCTTCTCGGGCGCGTGCGTGGTGGGCGACTCCCCGGTGGTGCCGTTGAGCACCAGGCCGTCGTGCCCGTGGTCCACGAGGTGCGTGGCGAGGGAGACGGCGGCGTCGAGGTCGACCGAGCCGTCCTCCCGCATGGGCGTCACCATCGCGGTGAGCACCGCGCCGAAGGGACGCGACGGGGTGGCGGGGAGCATGGCCTCCACGGTACCGCCCCGCGCCGGGGCCGGTCGCACCCGTCCGGGGTGACCGGCCCCCGCGCGGGGCGGGGGTGCGCTCAGGACGCGCGGGCCGCGAGCCAGCCGGCCAGGCGGTCGGGGCGGTCGGTGATGACCGCGTCGACGCCGAGCGCCACCGCGGCGGCCCAGTGCTCGGGCTCGTTGAGCGTCCAGACCTGGACCTGCAGGCCGGCGGCGTGCAGCCGCGCGACCAGGTCCGGGTGCTCGACCAGCAGCGGGCCGTAGGGGTTGACGGTCATGACGCCGAGCTCGCCCGCGACGCGGACCACCTCGTCGACCCCGCCGTCCTCCGGCACCTGGAAGATCAGCAGCCCCCGGCGCAGGTCGGGGTCCGCCGCCGCGAGCGCCCGCACGGACTCCGGCCAGAACGACTGCCCGATCACCCGGTCCGCCAGCCCGGCCACGCGGATCGCGTCGGTGACGGGCCGCACCTGCTCGACCGTGAAGGCGCCCTTGAGCTCGAGCAGCAGGTCGATGCCCGGGCGGCGGACCATCAGGTCCAGCACCTCGGCGAACGTCGGGACCCGCTGCCCGGCGTAGGCGGCCGCGAACCAGGAGCCCGCGTCCAGCGCGCGCACCGCGTCGAGCGTCATCTCGGTGACGACGCCCTGCCCGTCCGTGGTGGCGTCGACGGTGTCGTCGTGGATCACCACGACCTCGCCGTCGGCCGTCGGCTGGATGTCGATCTCGATGCTGTGCGCCCCGGCGCGCCACGCCGCCTCGAACGCGGCGAGCGTGTTCTGCGGGGCGACCGCGGAGTTGCCGCGGTGCGCGACGACCGCGGGCGCCCCGGCGCCGGGGCCGCCCGAAAGGGCGGCCCCGGCGGCCGGACCGGTGACGGTTCCGGTCACAGGTACGGCTCGACGTTCTCGGTGTACGCCGTCTCGATCTGCGGCGTGACCGACCCGAACGCCTCGGCCGGGTCGGTGCCCTCGAGGACGATCTGCTCGATCGCGTCGGTGAGCAGCGCGTCGGCGCCCGGCACGAACACGCGGATGTAGTCCTGCGGGCGCGCCTTCTCCGCCAGCTGGTCGACCGCGGTGCGGAACTGCGGGTACTGCTCGTACACGGCCTTCATGGTGTCGGACTCGACGGCCGAGGTGCGCACGGGCATGTAGCCGGTGGCCTGGGAGAACGTCGCGGTGTTCTCGGTGTTCGTGAGGAACTCGAGGAACATCGCGGCGGCGAGCTGCTTCTCCGGGGTGCTGGAGGAGGAGATCGCGAGGCCGGTGCCGCCGGTCGGCGTGCCGCCGCCGGCCGGACCGTCGGGCAGGTAGGCCGTGCCGACCTCGAACGACGCCGCGTCCAGCGCGCCCTTCAGCGAGCCGGTCGAGCCGATGGTCGAGGCGATGAGGCCGGACGCGAAGTCCGCCATCGAGTCGTCCGCCGAGACCGTGGCGATCGCGTCGTCGCCGTGGAACAGGCCGCGGAGGAACTCGCCGCCGGCCAGCGACTCCTCGGAGTCGAGCGTGACGTCGAACTCGTCGGAGTACTCGCCGCCCTGGCCCCAGATCATGTTCTCGAACCACCAGGCGGACCAGGAGGTGCCGAGCGACAGGCCGAAGGGCGAGCCCTCCGCGGGGACCTGGGCCTCGAGCGCGGTGCTCCACTCCTGGAGCTGCTCCCAGGACTCCGGGCCCTCGTCGGGCAGGCCGGCCGCGGCCCACATGTCCTTGTTGTAGTAGAAGAGCGGCGTGGAGCGCGCGTACGGCGCGGCCCAGTGCTGGCCCTCGTACTCGTAGTCGCCGTACAGGCCCTGCTGGAAGTCGTCCGCGTCGGCGTCGATCGCCTCGAAGACGTCGTCCAGCGGCATGATCTGGTCGTTCAGGTGGTAGCGGAACCACCAGACGTCGGACGCGATGACCAGGTCGGGCTTCTCGTCGGTCTGCGAGGCGGCCTGGAAGCGCTGGGCGACCTCGTCGTAGTTGGCGCCGGCGGTCACCAGGTTGACCTTGATGTCCGGGTTCTCGGCCTCGAAGTCGGCGATGAGCTGCTCCTCCACGGCCTGGGACTGGCCGGGGTGGTTGCTCCACCAGGTGATCTCGGACGCGGGCTCGACCTGCGACCAGTCGGTCGCCTCGGCGGCCGCGGACTCGTCGGACGAGGCGGCGGTCGACGGGCCGCCGCACGCCGTGAGCGCGAGCGTCGTGCCGGCGACGGCAGCGGCGATGGCCACGGTGCTGCGGCGGCGCCTGCGGGGGTGGGACACGGTGGTGCTCCTTCGGGGGTCTCGCGCCGCGTCGCGGCGCTCGGGGGCTGACGGGCGCGCGGGGGCGCGGCCGTCTCAGGCGGCCGGCGGACCGGCCACGTCTCGGGGGCGGGTCAGCCGGTGACGGCGCCCGCGGTGAGGCCGGCGACGAGCCGGCGCTGCAGGACGAGGAAGACGAGCAGGATCGGCAGGGTCACGACGACCGTGGCGGCCAGCAGGACGCCCCAGTTAGTGAGGCCGTCGATGTTCTGCAGCAGGGTGAGGCCGATCGGCAGCGTCATCTTGTCGGCGCGGTCGATGACCAGGAACGGCCAGAGGTAGTCGTTCCACTCGGTGACGACGGACACGAGGGTGACCGCCGCGATGGTCGGCGTGCTCATCGGGACCACGAACCGCCACAGCTTGCGCCAGTGGCCGGCCCCGTCCAGCTCCGCGGCCTCGAGGATCGAGCCCGGCAGCGTCAGGAAGTGCTGGCGGAACAGGAAGGTGCCGAACGCGCTGGCCAGGCCGGGCACGAGGATGCCCTGGTAGGTGTTCAGCCAGCCGAGCTCGGCGACCAGGGTGTAGTTCGGGATGATCGTGACCTGCGGCGGGATCATCAGGGTGGCGATGACCAGCCCGAACACGACCTTCTTGAACGGGAACTCCAGGAACACCAGCGCGTAGGCGCAGGTGAGGCCGAGGACCACCTTGAGGCCGGCGCCGACCACGGTCAGGCCGACGCTGTTCAGCAGCAGCCGGCCGAGCGGCACGGTGTCGGCGGCCTGGGCGTAGTTGTCCAGGCTGGGCGCGCCGGGCAGCCACTGCACCGGGAACTGGTACAGCTCCTGGGAGGTCTTGAGGCTGGCGAGCAGCATCCAGATCAGCGGGGCGCCGAGCACGATCGTCGCGAGGACCATCGTGACGTAGCTGCCGACGTGCGGGCGCTGCCGGCGGCCCGGGCGGGACGACGCGGCCGTGGGCCGGACGTCGCGCCCGGTGGGCGCCGCGGGCGGGGTGGTCGGCGCGGCGCCCTCGGCCGGGCGACGGGGCGTCAGGACGCTCATGCGTAGTGGACCTTCCGCTGAACGAACCGCATCTGCACCGCGGTGACCGCCAGCAGCACGAGGAACAGGACGGTGGCGACGGCGGAGGCGTAGCCCGCACGGCCGTTGACGAAGCTCTCCTGGTACACGGAGTACATGAGCGTCGTGGTCGACCCGAGCGGGCCGCCCTGGGTCATCGCCTTGATGATGTCGAACGACTGCAGCGAGGCCAGCATCATCGTGACCAGCAGGAAGAACGACGTCGGGGTGAGCAGCGGCAGGATGATCGACCGCAGCGTCCGGAACGACGACGCCCCGTCGAGGGCCGCCGCGTCCTTGAGGTCCTGCGGGACCGACTGCAGGCCGGCCAGGTAGATCAGCGCGACGTACCCGAGGTTCTTCCAGAGGTAGACGATGATCACCATCACCAGCGGCCAGGGGCGCTGGGTGTACCACTGGGGCGAGGAGGCCCCCACCCAGCTCAGCACCTCGCGCATCAGGCCGTACCGCGGGTCGAAGATGAACAGCCAGAGGATGCCGACCGCGAAGCCCGACAGCACGTACGGCGCGAACGCGACGGTGCGGGCGAAGCCGCGGCCGCGGAGCTTCTGGTTGAGCAGCACCGCCAGGCCGAGGCCCAGCAGCATGGCGCCGCCGACGGTCGCGATCGTGAACACGACCGTCGTCGTCACGACCTGCGTGAAGTTCCGCGAGGTGAACAGCTCGACGTAGTTGCCCAGCCCGATGTTGCGGGCGACGGGCGAGCCGAGGTTCCACTGCAGCGTGGACAGGTAGAACGACTGGATCAGCGGCCGGTAGACGAACACCAGCAGCAGGGCCACGTTGGGCCCGGCCAGCAGGAGGAACCACAGCAGCGCCGACCGGCGGCGGCGCGACTGGAGTGCACCGCGCTGCCTTGTGGCGCCCGAGGGGGCGGCCACCGGTGGCGGGGCGAGGACGTCGGCAGAGGTCACGGGGAGGAGTCCGCTTCACGAGGGGGCAGGTGCTGGCCCGCTCCGTCGCCGGCCCTGGACACCCTGCCCCGGCCGCGCCACCCCGGACGACCCTTCCCGGGGTGCGTTCCGCAAGGCTTCCCGGGTCGTTCACCTGGGGTTCCGCGGCGTCACCGGGCGGTCAGCGGGTGGACGCCCGCCCGACCCCCCGGCCGGGACGTCCTACCCTCGTCGCGTGCCCGCACGCTCCCCCGCGGACCGGTCCGACCCCGCTGTCCGGTCGGCCGTCCGCACCGCCCTGTCCGTCTCGGTGGCCACCGGGCTGTACGGCGTCTCGTTCGGCGCGCTGTCGGTCGCCGCGGGCCTCGACGTCCCGCAGACGATGGCGCTGAGCCTGCTGATGTTCAGCGGCGGCTCGCAGTTCGCCGCGGTGGGCGTCGTGGGTGCCGGCGGGGGCATCGGGGCGGTCGTGGCGACCGCGGGCCTGCTCGGGGCGCGCAACGGGCTCTACGGGGTGCAGGTGGCCCCGCTGCTGGGCGCGTCCGGCTGGCGGCGCGTGCTCGCGGCGCACCTGACGATCGACGAGTCGACGGCGGTGGCGACCGCCCAGCCGACCCGGGCCGCGACCCGCGCGGGGTTCTGGTGGACCGGCGCCGGCGTGTTCGTGCTGTGGAACGCGTTCTCGCTGCTGGGCGCGCTGCTCGGCGACGCGCTGGGCGACCCGCGGCGGTACGGGCTGGACGCGGCGGCCGGGGCGGCGTTCCTCGCGCTGCTGTGGCCGCGGCTGTCCGGCGACGACCGGCGCGCGACCCGGACCGTGCGCGTCGTGGCCGTGGCGGCCGCCCTGCTGGCGCTGGCGCTCACGCCGGTGGCGCCGGCCGGGGTGCCGGTGCTCGCGGCCGCCGCGCTGGCGGTGGTCGTGGGGGTGCTCGACGGCGGGGGCGGCGTCGGGCGCGTCCGCGGGGGCGACGAGGACGACGCGGCCCCGGCGGTGACCCCGTGAGCCGGCTCGCGGTGTGGTGGGCCGTGCTGGCCGCCTCGGTCGTCGTGCTCGCGACCAAGGTCGCCGGGCACCTGATCCCCCGTGCGCTGCTCGAGCGGCCCCGGGTCGTCCGGACCGCGGCGCTGGTGACGGCTGCGCTGCTGGCCGCGCTGGTCGCGGTGCAGACGGCGACGACCGACGGCGCCCTCGTGCTGGACGCGCGGCTGGCCGCGCTCGCGGTGGCCGCGATCGCCCTGCTGCTGCGCGCGCCGTTCGTGCTGGTGGTGCTGCTGGCCGCCGCGACGGCGGCCCTGCTCCGCTGGCTCGGGGTCCCCTGACGCGCCGGGCGGCCGGGGGCGTCAGACCGCGACCGGGGCCTTGATCGCCGGGTGGTGCTGGTAGTTCTCGATCGTCACGTCGGCGTAGCTGTACTCGAACAGCGACGGCGCGCGCTCGAGGCGCAGCGTCGGCGCGGGGAACGGGTCCCGGGTCAGCTGCTCGCGCACCTGGTCCACGTGGTTGTCGTAGATGTGGCAGTCGCCGCCGGTCCACACGAAGTCCCCGACCTCGAGGTCGACCTGCTGCGCGACCATGTGGGTCAGCAGCGCGTAGGACGCGATGTTGAACGGCACGCCCAGGAACAGGTCGGCGGACCGCTGGTAGAGCTGGCAGGAGAGCTTCCCGTCGGCCACGTAGAACTGGAAGAACGCGTGGCACGGCGCGAGCGCCATCGACGGGATGTCCGCGACGTTCCACGCCGACACGATGTGCCGCCGGGAGTCGGGGTCGCGGCGCAGGCCGTCGAGCACCTGCGCCAGCTGGTCGATCGTGCCGCCGTCGGGGGTCGGCCAGGACCGCCACTGCACGCCGTACACCGGGCCGAGGTCGCCGTCCTCGGCCGCCCACTCGTCCCAGATGTGCACGCCCTTCTCCTGCAGCGTGCGGGCGTTGCGCTCGCCCCGCAGGAACCAGAGCAGCTCCTCGGTCAGGCCGCGCATGAACACGCGCTTGGTGGTGACGAGCGGGAACCCCAGCTGCAGGTCGAACCGCATCTGGTGCCCGAACACGCTGCGGGTCCCGGTGCCGGTGCGGTCCGCCTTGGGGGTGCCGGTCTCCAGCACCAGGCGGAGCAGGTCCTCGTACGGCGTCTCGATCGGTCCGGCGGGCGTCGTCATGGGGCCATCGTAGGGTTCCGGCCCGCGGATCCCGGGCTCCGCGCCGCTCGCCCGCGGCGAGGTCCGGGTCGACACTGGGCCCCATGACCTCGCCGCTGCCGCCGTACGTCGCCGCCCACACGCCCACCGGCCTGCTGATCGACGGCGAGTGGCGGCACGCCACCGGCCGGGGCACGTTCGCCGTGGCCGACCCGGCGACCACCGACGTGCTGTTCGAGGTGGCCGACGCCACGCCCGAGGACGGCCTGGCGGCGCTCGACGCGGCCCATCGCGCCTTCCCGGCGTGGCGCGAGGTCGCCCCGCGGACGCGGTCGGACGTGCTGCGCGCGGTGTTCGACGCGATGGTCGCCCGCGCGGAGGACCTGGCGGCGCTCATCACCGCCGAGGGCGGCAAGCCGCTGGCGGAGGCGCGCGCCGAGGTGCAGTACGCGGCCGAGTTCGTGCGCTGGTACTCCGAGGAGGCGGTGCGCCTCGGCGGCCTGACCCGCCGGGCGCCCGCGGGCACGCACCACCAGCTGGTGCTCCGGCGGCCCGTCGGCCCGGCGCTGCTCATCACGCCGTGGAACTTCCCGATCGCGATGATCACCCGCAAGGTCGCGCCGGCGCTCGCGGCCGGCTGCCCGGTGGTCATCAAGCCGGCGCAGCTGACCCCGCTGACCACCGCGTACTTCGCCGAGATCGTCCGGGCCGAGCTCGACGCCCGCGACCTGCCGGCCGGCGTGATCAACGTGCTGCCCACGTCGTCGTCCCGCGAGCTCACCGAGCCCGTGATCGCCGACCCCCGGCTGCGCAAGCTGTCGTTCACCGGGTCGACGGAGGTCGGGCGGTCGCTGCTCAAGCAGGCGGCCGACAACGTCCTGCGCACCTCGATGGAGCTCGGCGGGAACGCGCCGTTCCTGGTGTTCGCCGACGCCGACCTGGACGCCGCGGTCGAGGGGGCCGTGGCCGCCAAGATGCGCAACGCCGGGCAGACCTGCGTCGCCGCGAACCGCTTCCTGGTCCAGGAGCCCGTCGCGGCGGAGTTCGCCGACCGGCTGACGACCGCCTTCGAGCGGCTCGTGATGGGCCCCGGCACCGCCCCGGACGTCGCGGTCGGCCCGCTCATCGAGAAGGCCGCGGTCGACCGGGTGGAGGAGCTGGTCACGGAGGCGGCGGACGACGGGGCCCGGGTGCGGACCGGCGGCGAGCGACCGGGCCGGCGCGGGTACTTCTACCCGCCGACCGTGCTCGACCGGGTGCCCGAGGACGCCCGCGCCGTGCGGGAGGAGATCTTCGGCCCGGTCGCCCCGGTCGTGACGTTCGGCGACGAGGCCGACGGCCTCCGGCTGGCGAACGCGACCGAGTTCGGCCTGGTCGCCTACGCGTACACGAAGGACGTCGACCGGGTCATGCGGCTGGCCGAGGGCGTCGAGGCGGGGATGCTCGGCGTCAACCGGGGGATGGTCTCCGACGCCAGCGCGCCGTTCGGCGGCGTGAAGTCGTCCGGCATCGGGCGCGAGGGCGGCGAGGCCGGCATCGAGGAGTACCTGGAGCCGGTGTACGTGGCATTGTGACCGGCATGGACCCCCTGCTCGCCGCCACGGCCGACGTCTCCGTCCGACCCGCCGTCCCCGGGGACGAGGGCGCCGTCGCGGCCGTCCAGCTCGCCGCCTGGCGGGCGACGCTCGGGGACCTCGTCGGCGAGGAGGTGCTGGACCGCGTCGACCTCGCGCGGATCACGGACCAGTGGTCCGCGGCGATCGCCTCGCCCCCGGGCCGCGGCTACCGCGTGCTGGTCGCGATGCACGGGCCGCGGCTCGTCGGGTTCGCCTCGGTCGCGCCCGTCACCGCGCCGCCCGGGTCCGGCGACGACACCCCGGGCGGCGAGATCCTCGCGCTCGAGGTCGACCCCGACGAGCGGCGGCTGGGCCACGGCTCCCGGCTGCTCGCGGCCGTCGTCGACCTGCTGCGGGACGAGGACCGGGCGACCAGCGTGCAGACCTGGGTCGTCGCCGGGGACACCGCGCGCGAGCAGTTCCTCGGGTCGGCCGGCCTCGGCGACGTCGGCGCGACCCGCGTGCTCGGCGAGCAGGACGACCCGCGGGAGATCACCGAGCACCTCTGGGGCGCCAGCATCTGACCCGGCGCCGCGTGGTCGGCCGCGCCCGTCCGGGTGGCGGCGTCACCCGGACGGGCGGCCCGCGGTGAACGACGCGCGAACAGCCGACGACGGGGCGTGGCGACGCCTCAGGTCACGAGCGCGCCGGGCGATCGTGCGGGCGTGTCCCCCCAGACCCGCGCGCCCTGGCGGCGCGCCGACCGCGGCCGGCTGCTGTCCGACCTGGTCTCCGCGCCCGTCGTCGTCGCCCCGACCGACTCCTGCGAGGCGGTGGACGTCGGCTTCCGCACCCGGTGGACGGGCTCGTCCGTCCTCGTCGCCCCGCGCGAGGTGGGCGGCCCCTACGGGATGGTCGCCCGCAAAGACTTCCTCACCACGATGACCGGCAGGTACGGCTTCGGCCGGTCGCTGTGGGGGCGCCGGCCGGTCGCGGACGTCGCGCGCTGGGAGGTGCCCTGGGTCGACGTCCGCGCCTCGCTGACGGAGGCGGCCGAGCGGCTGGTCGGCGGCGACGGCTACCAGGACATGATGGTCACCGGGGCGGACGGCAGCCCGGTCGGGATCCTCGACCCGACGACGCTGATGGAGGCGCTGGCCGCGGAGCTCGCGCACGAGGCCTCGCACGACCACCTCACCGGCGTGACCTCGCGGGCCCGGTTCGTCGACGGCCTCCGGGAGCTCTGCGCGGCCGCGCGCGAGGACGGCGGCGCCGTCGTCCTGGCGTTCCTCGACCTGGACCGGCTCAAGGAGGTCAACGACACCCTCGGCCACTCGTTCGGGGACGCGCTGCTGCACTCCGTCGCGACCCGGCTGGCGGCCTCGGCGGAGCCCGGCGACGTGGTCGGGCGGCTGGGCGGCGACGAGTTCGCGCTCGCCCGCCTGCTGCCCCCGCAGACCCCCGACGACACCTGGCGGGTGCGCGCGCTGGACCTCGGCGAGGTGCTGCGCTCCGCGATCGCCGCCCACGACCCGGGCCTCCCGGTGCCCGCGCACTCCCGGGTGTCCGTCGGCCTGGCGCTCGGCGCCGGTGCGCTCGTCGACCACGACCGGCTGCTGCGCGAGGCCGACCTGGCGATGTACGGCGCGAAGAAGGCGGGCGGCGACCGGGTGCGCATGGCCGGCGCGGACGCGGGCCCGGGCGCCGGTCCGGGCGCGGGGCCGGTCGGGCTCGCCGGGCTCGCGGCGCTGCCGGGGCTCGACCTGGCGGCCCTCGAGGTGCACTACCAGCCGATCGCGGGCACGGCCGACGGCTCGGTGCGCGAGGTCGAGGCGCTGCTGCGGTCCCGGGACGCCGACGGCCGGCTGGCCGGCCCGGTGGTGCCGCTCGACCGCGCCGCCCGGTCGGGCCTGGCGCTCGAGCTCGACCTCTGGGTCCTCGAGCGCGCGTGCGCCGACCGGGCCGCGTGGCGCGCCGAGCTCGGCGACGACGCCCCGGCCGTGGTGAACGTGAACCTGTCCCCCGCCGCCCTGGAGGAGCCGCTGCTGGCCGACCGGGTGCTCCGGGTGCTGGACGCGTCGGGCACGCCGCACGACGGCGTGCGCCTCGAGCTGTCCGAGGCCGCGACCGAGGCGCAGGTCGCCAGGGCGCTCGGCGCCCTCGACGCGCTGCGGGACGCCGGGGTGCCGATCGCCCTCGACGACCTGGGCGGCGCCATGTCGGGGCTGCGGCAGGTGTCGCGGCTGCCGGTCGACGTGCTCAAGATCGACCGGTCGGTGGTGGCGGGGATGCTCGACGACCCGCTGGACGCGCTGCTGGTCGAGCTCGTGCACCGGATGGCCGTGGAGCAGGGCATGACCGTCGTCGCCGAGGGCGTCGAGTCCGACGCACAGCTCGACGCGCTGCGGGCCGCGGGGGTGCCGCTGGTTCAGGGGTTCCTGGTGGCGCGCCCGATGCCGGCGGAGGCGCTGCGCGCGTACCTGACGCCGGCCTGAGGCCGCGGCGCGGTGCGGCGGGCGGATCCCCGTCAGCCCCCGACCGGAGACGAGTGGAGCGTTCTGCCCGACACGCCGGGGTGTGTCGGGCAGAACGCTCCACTCGAGGGCCGCGACGGCCGGGGTACAACGGGCGGCCCCGGGGTCAGGACAGGCCGCGGGGCTCCTCGCCCGCCCGCGCGCGGCCGCGGTGCACGCGGGACGCGTGGCGCAGCGCGGCGCGGGCGCGCTTGCGGTCGCCGGCCGCGTCGTAGGCGAACGCCAGCCGGTACCAGGTGCCCCAGTCGTCGTCGGGCGCCGCCTCCGCCTCCGCGCGGGCCGCCTCGAACTGGCCGGCCGCCGCGGCGCGGTCGATCCGGCCGCCCGGGCTGCGCGGCAGGTCGTCGACCGGCAGCTCCCCGCGGGCGGCGAGCGTGTCGGCCATGCGCTGGACGTCGACGGCGAGCAGCCACTCGCGCGCCACCAGGCCCAGCACCAGCAGCGGCAGCAGCGCGAACGCCGCGCCGAGGCCGACGCCGACCGGCTCGCCGGTGCGGATCAGCGCGACGGCCCGGCCCGCGACCAGCCAGAGGTAGAGGCCGAGCAGCGCGGTCAGGGCGATCGCCGCGACCAGGCCGGTGCGGCGCCGCGCGGGCGACGCCGGCGCGGGCGTGCCGGCGGGCTCCCGGGGCTCCTCCACCGCGGTCAGCCCAGGTCCAGGTAGTGCTCGAGCCCGACCGTCAGCCCCGGGCGGGACCCGATCTGCCGGACCGCGTGCAGCACGCCGGGCATGAACGACACCCGGTCGAACGAGTCGTGCCGGATGGTCAGCTGCTCCCCCGCGTTGCCGAGCAGGATCTCCTCGTGCGCGACGAGCCCGCGCAGCCGCACCGCGTGCACCCGGACGCCGTCCACGTCCGCGCCCCGCGCGCCGTCGAGCGCCGTCGTGGTGGCGTCCGGCACCGGCCCCAGCCCGGCCTCGCGGCGGGCGGCCGCGATCGCGTGGGCCGTGTGCCGGGCGGTGCCGGAGGGGGCGTCGACCTTGTCGGGGTGGTGCAGCTCGACGACCTCGACCGACTCGAACCACCGGGCGGCGCGCGCGGCGAACGCCATCGCCAGCACCGCGCCGAGCGCGAAGTTGGGGGCGATCAGCACGCCCACGCCCGGACGCCCCGCGAGGTCGGCCTCGACCCGCGCCAGCGACTCGGGCGTCCAGCCGGTGGTGCCGACGACCGCGTGCACGCCCTGCGCCACGAGCGACCGCACGTTGGCCTCGGCGACCGACGGGACCGTGAAGTCGACCGCGACCCGCGCGCCGGTCGCGGCCACCGCGCCGACGTCGTCGCCGTGCTCCAGGGCGGCCACCAGCTCCAGGTCGGGCGCCGCCTCCACGGCGTCGACGACGGTCCGTCCCATGCGGCCGGCCGCGCCCAGCACGGCCACCGTGATCGCTTCGCTCACCCCGGCACCCTATGCGAGCCTCACGCGGTCGCGAGCACGTCCTCCATGCCGCGGACAGCCCGGCGCAGCTCCAGCGCGTGCAGGCCGGTGAACCGCTCCATCTCGCGCTGCGGGTAGCCGGCGTCCGCGTAGGCGCGCAGCACCCGCACCACCCCGACGGCGTCGCCGCGGTCGTCGACGCCGAGCTCGCGCACCGCGCAGGACAGCCGGACCGTCGACAGGAACGCCGACGGGCTCAGGCCCACGTGCGCGGCGAGCAGCGCGTGCAGCCCGGCGAGCGACCGGTCGACCTCGCGCGCCAGGTCGACGGGGCGGACCAGACCGCGCTCGGCGTCGGCGTACCGGGCGACCCGGTCGACGGCGTCCCGGTCGGCCGCGGGCACCGGGCGCCGGACCGCGGCGGCCAGGGCGTCCTCGAGGACGGCGACGCAGGCTGCGGCCGCGGCGCCCTCGCCGAGCCCGGCGGCGGCGTCCCACGCGGCGCGCATGCGGGCGGCGAGCGCCGGCTCGTCCAGGCCGAGCGCCTCGCCCAGCGGCCGGTGCTCGTCGACGAGGAAGCCCGCCGGGTGCAGCGCGGACAGCGCCCAGGGCGCGAGCCGCGCGCCGACCTCCCAGGACTCGGCGTCCCCGGCGGGCAGCACGACGCCCGGGACGACGCGCGGGCCGCGCAGCACGCTGCCGATCGACTCCGTCTCCCGGGTCAGCGGGTCGACCCAGCGCACCGGCGCACCGAGCCGGACGACGGCGGACGGGCGGCCGTCGGGCAGCGCGACCCGGGGCGGGGCGGCGTGGGGCGCCCGGGCGACCCAGAACGCCTCCACCAGCCCGGGCGACCGGGGGGCGACGACGACGGAACGACGGGCGGACGTGACGGCGGCCATGCCCTCATCATCGTCCCGCGCCGCGCGCGGCGGAACGGGACCTCCGGCCCGGCCGGCGCGCGCGGGCCCGGGGACGGCAGGAGCCGGGCCCCCGAGGGGGACCCGGCTCCGGTGACGACGGACCGCCGTCGGCGTCAGCCGCCGAACGGGCCCACGCGCACCACGGACCGCGGCCGTGCGGCCAGGTCGGCGGCCAGCTCCTGCACCTCGCGGGCCGTGACCGCGCGGACGCGGTCGAGCGACTCCTGCGTGGACAGCAGCTGGCCGTGCACCAGCTCGGACTTGCCCAGCCGGCTCATGCGCGACCCGGAGTCCTCCAGGCCGAGCACCAGGCTGCCGGACAGCTGCCCGACCGACCGGCGCAGCTCGGCGTCGGTGATGCCACCGTCCGCGAGCCGCTCGAGCTCGGCCACCATGAGCTCGGTGACCTCGTCGATCTTGGCCGGGGCGCAGCCCGCGTACAGGCCGAAGACGCCCGTGTCGGCGTGGCCGGACGCGAACGAGTACGTCGAGTACGCCAGGCCTCGCTTCTCCCGGATCTCCTGGAACAGCCGGGACGACATCCCGCCGCCCAGCACCGCGTTCAGCACGGAGAGCGTGAACCGCCGCGGGTCGGTGGCCGTGAGGCCGGTCCCGCCGACGATGACGTTGCCCTGCTCGGTCGTGCGGCGCACGGTGACCTCGGAGGCGCCCGCCGTGACCGGCTCCGCCTCGGCGGCACCGCGGCGCGCGGCCGGGGCGGCACCCGCCGCGAGGTCCCAGCCGCCGTCCTCCAGCGCCCGGGCGACCTGCGCGGCCAGGGCGTCGTGGTCGACGTTGCCCGCCGCGGTCACGACCAGCGTGTCCGGGCGGTAGTGCTGCCGGTAGTGCTCCCAGACGGCGTCCCGCGGCACGGCCCGGATCGTGTCCGGCGTGCCGCCGATCGGCCGGCCGAGGGCGTGCTCGCCCAGGACGACCGTCGCGAACCGCTCGTGCACGACGTCGCTCGGGTCGTCGTCGTTCATGGCGAGCTCCTCGAGGATCACGCCGCGCTCGGTCTCGAGCTCGTCGCGGTCCAGGCGGGCCGAGGTCACCATGTCGGCGATGACGTCGACCGCCATCGGCAGGTCCTCGTCGAGCACCCGGGCGTAGTAGCAGGTGTGCTCCTTGCCCGTGGCGGCGTTCGCCTCGCCGCCGACCTCGTCGAACGCCTCGGCGATGTCCATCGCCGTGCGCCGCGCGGTGCCCTTGAACAGCAGGTGCTCGAGGAAGTGCGTCGAGCCGTGGTGCCCGTCGGACTCGTCCCGGGAGCCGACGCCGACCCACGCCCCGACGGACGCGGACCGCACGCCGGGGACGTGCTCGGTGAGCAGGCGGACCCCGCCGGGCAGGACGGAGCGACGGACGGATCCGTCACCCGCCTGCCCGGCGGTCAGGTCGCTGCCCGGCTGACCGGGCGCGACCAGGGGGAGGTCCAGCGGCACGTCAGGCGTCGGCCGGCTCAGCGGCGGCGGACTCGTCCGAGCCCTCCGCCGACTCCTCGACCACCGCGTGCAGCGACAGCTTGCCGCGCGGGTCGATCTCGCCGATCTCGACCTGGACCTTCTGGCCCACGCCGAGGACGTCCTCGACCTTCTCGACGCGCTTGCCGCCGACGAGGCGACGGATCTGCGAGATGTGCAGCAGGCCGTCCTTGCCCGGCGAGAGCGAGATGAACGCGCCGAAGGTGGTCGTCTTGACGACCGTGCCCACGAAGCGCTCGCCGATCTCCGGCATGTGCGGGTTGGCGATCGCGTTGATCGCCGCCCGCGCGGCCTCCGCCGACGGACCGTCGGTGGCGCCGATGTAGACCGTGCCGTCGTCCTCGATCGAGATGTCGGCGCCGGTCTCCTCCTGGATCTGGTTGATCATCTTGCCCTTCGGGCCGATGACCTCGCCGATCTTGTCGACCGGCACCTTCACCGTGATGACGCGCGGGGCGTTCGGCGACATCTCGTCCGGGACGTCGATCGCCTCGTTCAGGACGTCGAGGATCGCGAGACGCGCCTCCTTCGCCTGGGTCAGCGCGTCGGCCAGCACGGAGGCGGGGATGCCGTCGAGCTTGGTGTCGAGCTGGATGGCCGTGACGAACTCGCGGGTGCCGGCGACCTTGAAGTCCATGTCGCCGAACGCGTCCTCGGCGCCCAGGATGTCGGTCAGCGCGGCGTACTTGGTCTCGCCGTCGACCGTGTCGGACACGAGGCCCATGGCGATGCCGGCGACGGGGGCGCGCAGCGGCACACCCGCGTTCAGCAGCGACAGGGTCGACGCGCACACGGAGCCCATCGAGGTCGAGCCGTTGGAGCCGAGGGCCTCGGACACCTGGCGGATCGCGTAGGGGAACTCCTCGCGCGACGGCAGCACCGGCATGAGCGCGCGCTCGGCGAGGGCGCCGTGCCCGATCTCGCGCCGCTTCGGCGAGCCCACGCGGCCGGTCTCACCGGTCGAGTACGGCGGGAAGTTGTAGTTGTGCATGTAGCGCTTGCGCGTCTCGGGCGACAGCGTGTCGAGCTGCTGCTCCATGCGGAGCATGTTCAGCGTGGTGACACCCATGATCTGGGTCTCGCCGCGCTCGAACAGCGCCGAGCCGTGCACGCGGGGCAGGACCTCGACCTCGGCGGACAGCGTGCGGATGTCCCGCAGGCCGCGGCCGTCGATGCGGAAGCCGTCGGTCAGGATGCGCTGGCGGATGACCTTCTTGGTCACCGAGCGCACCGCGGCGGACAGCTCCTTCTCGCGACCATCGAACGAGCCGGCGAGCTGGTCCAGGACCTCGGCCTTGATCTCGTCCAGACGGCCCTCGCGGGTCTGCTTGTCCGCGATCTGCATGGCCTCGAGGATCTTCGCCTCGGCGGCGCCCTCGACGGCCTCGTACGCGTCCGGCTGGTAGTCCGGGAACGTCGGGAAGTCGCGGGTCTCCTTGGCCGACTGCGCGGCGAGCTGCTGCTGCGCCTCGACCAGGGCCTTGATGAACGGCTTGGACGCCTCGAGGCCCTCGGCCACGACGGCCTCGGTCGGGGCGACGCCGCCCTCGTCCTTGATGAGGTTCCAGGACTTCTCCGGGGCCTCGGCCTCGATCATCGCGATCGCGACGTCGCCGCCCTCGACCACGCGGCCGGCGACGACGATCTCGAACGTCGCGCGCTCGCGCTCGGTGTACCGCGGGAACGCGACCCACTGGCCGTCGATCAGCGCGATGCGCACCGCACCGACCGGGCCGGAGAACGGCAGGCCGGAGATCTGGGTGGAGATGGACGCGGCGTTGATCGCCAGCACGTCGTACGCGTCGTCCGGGTGGATCGCCAGCACGGTGACGACGACCTGGACCTCGTTGCGCAGGCCCTTGACGAACAGGGGGCGCAGCGGGCGGTCGATCAGGCGGCAGGCCAGGATCGCGTCGGTCGACGGGCGGCCCTCGCGGCGGAAGAACGAGCCGGGGATCTTGCCCGCGGCGTACTGCCGCTCCTCGACGTCCACCGTCAGCGGGAAGAAGTCGAACTGGTCCTTGGGGTGCTTGCCGGCCGTCGTGGCCGACAGCAGCGCGGTCTCGCCGTCGAGGTACGCCATGGCGGAGCCGGCGGCCTGCTTGGCCAGGCGGCCCGTCTCGAAGCGGACGGTGCGGGTGCCGAAGCGACCGTTGTCGATCACGGCCTCGGCGAACTGGATCTCGGGACCCTCCACGGGTGCCCTCCTTTGTCTCGAAGGCGCCGGACCGGTCACGGCGGTCTTCGATCGAGGCACCCGGACACGCAGGTTCCGGGAACCACTACCGAGGACCGGACGCGTCGACCGGCGCGGAGTGAGAGTGGTGCTGAGGTGGTGCACGCCGGCCCCGGGGCCGACGCAGGACCAGCCCGGACCCCCGCGGGGGTCCGGGCTGGTCACGCGGTCATCGGCGCAGGCCGAGCCGCTGGATCAGGCTGCGGTAGCGGTCGATGTCGACCTTCTGCAGGTAGGCCTGGAGGCGGCGACGCTGGCCGACCAGCAGCAGCAGCCCGCGGCGGCTGTGGTGGTCGTGCTTGTGCGTCTTGAGGTGCTCGTTGAGGTCGTTGATGCGCTGCGTCAGCATCGCGATCTGGACCTCCGGCGAGCCGGTGTCACCCTCGTGGGTGGCGTACTCGGCCATGATGGACTTCTTGGTGGCGCTGTCGAGGGGCACGACTCTCCTGGATTGTCTCGTTGCGCGGTGCTCCGGGGCAGGTCCACCCGGGCGCTCTCGGTCCGCGGCCGTTCTGACGGCTGTGCGAGTCTACCAGGCCCGGCTCGTCAGCCCGCGGCGCCCGCGAGCACGTCGCGGACCCCGGAGACGTCCTGGTGCATGCGGGCGACCAGGTCGTCGACCGAGTCGAACCGCAGGGTCGGGCGCAGCCGCTCGACGAACTCCAGCACGACCTCCTCGCCGTACAGGTCGAGGTCGGTCCGGTCGAGCACGTAGGCCTCGACCCGGCGCTGCAGCCCGGCGAAGGTCGGGTTGGTGCCGACCGACACCGCGGCGGGCAGCACCGCGTCCGGCGACCCGGCGGGCGCGGCGGGGCGGCGCAGCCAGCCGGCGTACACGCCGTCGGCCGGGACCATGCCGGTCGCGTCCTGGGACAGGTTGGCCGTCGGGAACCCGAGGTCGCGGCCGCGCTTGTCGCCGTGCACGACCGTGCCGCGCATCCGGTGCGGGCGGCCGAGCACCCGCGCGGCCTGGCGGACGTCGCCGGCGACCAGCAGCTCGCGGACCCACGTGGAGGACCACCGGCGGCGCAGGGGGTCGGCCAGGGCGGCGGCGGGGTCGTCGTCGGCCGGGTCGGGCGCGACGTCCTCGATCACCTCGACCGCGAACCCGAACCGCTCACCCAGCTCGACCATCGTCGCCAGGTCGCCGGCGTTGCCGCGTCCGAACCGCACGTCCCGGCCGACGACGACCGTGCGCGCGTGCAGCCCGTCGACGAGGTACCGGCGCACGAACTCCTCGGCCGTCTGCTGCGCGAAGTCCAGGGTGTACGTCAGCAGCAGCACCGCGTCGAGGCCGGTCTGCTCCAGGAGCTCGAGCCGGTCGGCGTCGCCGGTGAGCAGCGGCGGGGCGGTGTCGGGGCGGTGCACCTGCTGCGGGTGCGGCGTGAACGTCACGGCGACCGAGCGGGCCCCCACCGCGCGGGCGTCGGCCACCATCCGGGTCAGCACGCCGACGTGGCCGCGGTGCACCCCGTCGAAGTTGCCGACCGTCACCACCGACGGCCCGAAGTCCGCGGGGACCTGCGCGAGGTCCGTCCAGCGCTGCACCAGCTCTCCCGTCGGTCGGCGCCTCGCGGCGCGCTCGGCGCCGGCGGGGTCGCGGCGCGGGGACAAGCCTGCCACGGCGCGCGGGGTGCCCCGCGCGCCGGTGCGGCGCGCGCCGCGGCGCTACGCTCGGCGCGCAGCCGCGAGTCCCACGCCGACTGCGGGAGCTCCAGCCGAGCGCGGTCGCTGCAGGGACCGCGCTCGACGGGGACGACCGCGCTCGGCGTGCCGGCTGCAGCCGGCCCACGACCCCGGAGGTCCCGCATGGTCACCCTGCGCACCACCCTCGTCGCCACCGGCGGCACGACCACCGGCATCGAGGTGCCCGAGGACGTCGTCGCCGGGCTCGACCGCGGGAAGCGGGTGCCCGTCGTCGTCACGATCAACGGGCACGCCTACCGCGGGTCGATCGCCCCGTACTCGGGCGGGTACTGGGTGGGCGTCTCGGCGGCGAACCGGGCCGCCGCGGGCATCGAGGCCGGCGAGCCCGTCGAGGTCGACCTCGCGGTGGACGACGCGCCCCGCACCGTCGACGTCCCGGCGGACCTGGCGGCCGCGCTCGCCGCGGGCGGGCCCGCGGTGGCCGAGGCGTGGGCGGCGCTGTCGTACTCGAAGCAGCGCGCGCACGTGCTGGCGGTCGAGGGCGCGAAGACCGACGCGACCCGGGAGCGCCGGGTCGCGTCGGTGGTGGCGGCGCTGGGCTGAGCCCGTCAGGTGGCGGCGGCGAAGACCAGGGCCGGGCGGGCGTGCGGGCCGCGGTCCTCCAGGAGCGCCGCGAGGTCGCCCTCCGGCGTCAGCGCCGCGACCGTCACCCCCGCACCCGTCCCCGACGCCGGGATCCGCTGGCCGTAGGACAGCGCCCGGGCCTCGGCCTCGGTCAGCTCCCGCACCGGGAACGTCGCCCGGGCGGCGTCGGCCAGCGGCAGGGTGTCGAGCGGCACGTCGGCCGGCCACGCCTCCAGCTCGTCGAGCGACCGGGCGCCGTCGACCCCGTAGCCGCCGACCCGGGTCCGTCGCAGCGCGGTCAGGTGCCCGCCGACGCCGAGCCCTCGACCCAGGTCCCGCGCCAGCGCGCGGATGTACGTGCCCGACGAGCAGACCACGGTGACGTCGACGTCGAGCGCGGCGACGCCCGACCCGTCCGCGTCCGGCACCTCCCGGACCTCGTGCACGTCGAACCGGGAGATCGTGACCGGCCGCGCGGCCAGCTCCACGTCCTCGCCCGCCCGGACCCGGGCGTAGGCGCGCTGCCCGTCGACCTTGATCGCGCTCACCGCGCTGGGCACCTGCTGGATCGGGCCCGTCAGCGCCGCCACCCCCGCGCCCAGCGCGGGCCGGGTCACCGCGGTGGCGTCGGCGCGCGCGACGAGCTCGCCCTCCGCGTCGTCGGTCGTGGTGGTCACGCCGAGCCGGATCGTCGCCGTGTACTCCTTGTCCGCGCCGACGACGTAGGTGAGCAGGCGGGTCGCCCGGCCGACACCCAGCACGAGCACGCCGGTCGCCATCGGGTCCAGCGTGCCGGCGTGGCCGACCTTGCGGGTGCCCGCGAGGCCGCGCGCCTTCGCGACGACGTCGTGGCTGGTCCAGCCCTGCGGCTTGTCGACGACGAGCAGCCCGTCGGGCGCCGTGGGGCGGCGGGGGCGGTCGGGGCGGTCGGGGCGACGCTGGTCGCGCGCGGGGCTCACGCGGTGGCCCCGGCGCGCTCGCCCGCGGCGGCGGCGGTCCCCGCGGCGACGACCTCGGGGGCGAAGCAGCGCAGCAGCGCGTCGAACCCGGCATCCTGCCCGGCGTGCGCGAAGCCGTCCGAGCTGAGCAGCACGTTGATGAGCATGCCGTCGGCCACGAACCTCCGGGCGGTCTCGTCGCCGTCGGGGTCGTCCGGCTCGACCCGCTGCCGGAACAGCCGGAACACCTCGCCGAGCGTGTGCCGGGCGAGCGCGGTCACCTCTCGGTCCTCCGCGGTGAAGCCGTGCATGAGGACGCGCAGCAGGTCGCGGTCGGCCATGAGCTCGACGTACGCGCGCCCCGTGCGCTCGACCGCACCCGGCCCGGGCTCGACCGCGGCCATCGCCGCCAGCACCCGCTCGGTCGTGTGCCGGTAAGCCTCCAGGAACAGGCGCTGCTTCGACCCGAACAGCCGCACGACGTAGGGCTGCGACACCCCTGCTGCGCGCGCGACCTGGTCGGTCGTCGTCCCGGCGTAGCCCCCCTCGGCGAACACCTCGATCGCGGCGGCGAGGATCTGCTCGCGCCGCTGGTCCCCCGACATGCGGGGGGCGCGCGGGGCGGGCCGGGCGGCGTGCTCGAGGTCCATGGTTGACAGGTTATCAGTCGATAACTAGCGTCCGTCGTGTCGAAGTAATCAGCCGATGCTTACAGGAGCCTCCGATGTCGACGCAGACCCGCACCACCGCCCCGGGTGCCGGCGCCGCCGGCGCCCCGGCGGACCCGCCGCCCGCCGCCGCGACCGGCTCCCCCGCCGCCGTCCACGCGCCCGGTCCCGCCCGCGCCGTACCGGTCGCCGTCGCCCTGCTGGCCGCCTCGCTGCCCATGTTCATGGCGACGCTCGACAACCTCGTCGTCACCAGCGCGCTGCCCGTGCTGCAGGCCGAGCTCGGCGCCACGCTCACCGACCTGCAGTGGGTGGTGAACGCGTACACGCTGGCGTTCGCGACCCTGATGATCGCCGCCGCGACGCTCGGCGACCGCTGGGGCCGCCGCCGCACGTTCCTCGGCGGGATCGCCGTGTTCACCCTCGGCTCGATCGCCGCCGCCCTCGCAGGCTCCCCCGGCGCGCTGATCGCCGCCCGCGCGCTCCAGGGCGTCGGGGCCGCGGCCGTCATGCCGCTGTCGCTCACCCTGCTCGCCGCTGCGGTCCCCGCCTCCCGTCGCGCCATGGCGATCGGCGTCTGGGGCGGCGTCTCCGGCCTCGGCGTCGCGCTCGGCCCGGTCGTCGGGGGCGCCGTGGTCGAGGGCATCTCCTGGCAGGCGATGTTCTGGATCAACGTGCCGGTCGCGCTCGTCGCGGTGCCGCTGGTGCTGCGCACGCTGCCCGAGGGCCGCGGGCGGGCGCAGCGGCTCGACCTGCTCGGCCTGGTGCTGGCCGCCGCGGGCGTCCTCGGCATCGTCTGGGGCGTCGTGCACGGCAACGAGGACGGGTGGACGTCGGCCGGGGTGCTCGGCCCGATCGCCGGCGGCGTCGTCGCCCTCGCGCTGTTCCTCCGGCACGAGGCCCGCACCCCGCACGCGCTGGTCCCGCTGCGCCTGTTCCGGTCGCGGAGCTTCTCCGTCGCGAACGTCTCGGGACTCGCGTTCTCGCTGGGCGCGTTCGGCGCCGTGTTCCTGCTCGCCCAGTACCTGCAGGTCGTCCAGGGCTACTCGCCGCTGGAGGCGGGCCTGCGGACCCTGCCGTGGACCGCCGCGCCGATGGTGGTCGCCCCGCTGGCCGGGATGCTGGCGCCGCGGGTGGGCGTGCGGGTGCTGCTCACCGCCGGGCTCGCGGCGCAGGCCGCCGGGCTCGCGTGGCTCGGGTTCGCGGCCTCCGACGGCGGCTACGCCGCGCTCGTCCCGGGCCTGGTGCTGGCCGGCGTCGGCATGGGCCTGACCTTCGCCCCGAGCGCCACGGCGGTGCTCTCCGGCATGGCGCCGGACGACCACGGCACCGCGTCGTCGACGAACTCGACGCTGCGGGAGGTCGGCGTCGCGCTGGGCGTCGCGGTCCTGACCGCCGTGTTCACCGCCGCCGGCGGCACGATCAGCCCGGACGGGTTCGACGCGGGCCTGCGCCCGGCGGTGCTGACGGGCGCGGCGGTCATCGCGCTCGCCGCGGTCGCGTCGCTGGCCATGCCGCGCGGGACCGGCCGCGAGGACGCCCGCGCGGACGCCTGACCCCTCGGCGGGCCCCCAGCCCGCCGACGTCGGCACAAGCCCACGAGGTCGTCACGCATGCGTGACGACCTCGTGGGCTCGTGACGACCTCACGGTCGCCGGGGGGCAGGGACGCTCAGCGCGCGGCGTCCGCCTCGTCGGCGTCCGCGTCCTCGTCCGCCGGCTTGCGGTACGGGTCCGCCTCGCCGGCGTACTGCGCCCCGGTCGCCAGGGCCGAGACCTCGCGGTCCCGGCGGGCGGCCTCGAGCAGCGCCGCGTCCAGGTGGGCGGCGGTCTCGGGCACGGCGTCCAGGTGGAACTCCAGCGTCGGGGTGAGCCGGACGCCGGTCTGCTTGCCGACCTCGGACCGGATCAGGCCCTTCGCGCTCTCCAGCGCCTGGGCCGTGCCGGTGCGGGCCTCCTCGTCGCCGAGCACCGTGTAGAACACGCTGGCGTGCTGCAGGTCGCCGGTCACGCGCACGTCGGTGACGGTGACGAAGCCGAGCCGCGGGTCCTTGATCCGGGTGTCGAGCATCTGCGCGACGATCTGCTGGATGCGGTCCGCGAGCTTGCGGGCCCGGGGGTGGTCCACCATGTCGATCTCCTCTCAGCGCCCGCGTCGGCGGGCGGACGAACGGCCGCGGGCCTGCCCCCACGCTCGACGCGTGGGGGCAGACCCGCAAGTGGGACCGGTCAGGAGCGCGGCTTCTCGCGCATCTCCCAGGTCTCGATGATGTCGCCCACCGTGATGTCGTTGTACGACCCGAGGCCGATACCGCACTCGAAGCCCTCGCGGACCTCGGTGGCGTCGTCCTTGAACCGCTTGAGCGACTCGACGGTGAGGTTGTCGCCGATGACCGCGCCGTTCCGGAGCACCCGCGCCTTGGTGTTGCGGCGGATCTCCCCGGACCGGACGATCGAGCCGGCGATGTTGCCGAACTTGGAGGAGCGGAACACCTCGCGCACCTCGGCGGAACCGAGCTGCACCTCCTCGTACTCCGGCTTGAGCATGCCCTTGAGGGCCGCCTCGACGTCGTCGATCGCCTGGTAGATGACCGAGTAGAACCGGACGTCCACGCCCTCGCGCTCGGCGAGGTCCTCCACCCGCTCCGCGTACTTGACGTTGAAGCCGATGATGATGGCGTTGTCGACCGTGGCGAGGTTGACGTCGTTCTGCGTGATCGCACCGACACCGCGGTGGATGACCCGCAGGTCGACCTCGTCGCCCACGTCGATCTTGAGCAGCGCGTCCTCCAGCGCCTCGACGGCACCGGACACGTCGCCCTTGAGGACCAGGTTGAGGGTCTCGACCTTGCCCTGCTGCAGCGCCTGCGTGAAGTCCTCGAGGCTGATGCGCTTGCGGCGCTTGGCCAGGAGGGCGGCGCGCTCGGCGGCCTCGCGCTTCTCGGCGATCTGCCGGGCGGTGCGCTCGTCCGGCGCCACCAGGAAGGTGTCGCCGGCGCTCGGCACCGACGCCAGGCCGAGGACCAGCACCGGACGCGCCGGGCCCGCCTCGGTGACGTTCGCGCCGTGCTCGTCGAACATCGCCCGGACGCGGCCGTGGGCCGTGCCTGCGACGATCGCGTCGCCGACGCGCAGCGTGCCGGACTGGACCAGGACGGTCGCGACGGCGCCGCGGCCCTTGTCCAGGTTCGCCTCGATGGCGACACCGCGGGCGTCCTTGTCGGGGTTGGCCCGCAGGTCGAGCGCGGCGTCCGCGGTCAGCAGCACGGCCTCGAGCAGGTCGTCGATGCCCATCCGCTGCTTGGCGGAGACGTCGACGAACATGGTGTCGCCGCCGTACTCCTCGGCCACCAGGTTGTACTCGGTGAGCTGCTGGCGGATCTTGGCGGGGTTGGCCCCCTCCTTGTCCACCTTGTTGACCGCGACCACGATCGGCACGTTCGCCGCCTGGGCGTGGTTGAGCGCCTCGATGGTCTGGGGCATCACGCCGTCGTCCGCCGCGACCACGAGGATCGCGATGTCCGTCACCTGCGCACCACGGGCACGCATGGCGGTGAACGCCTCGTGACCCGGGGTGTCGATGAACGTGATGGCCCGGTCCTGGCCCTCGTGCTCCGTGCGCACCTGGTAGGCACCGATGTGCTGCGTGATGCCGCCGGCCTCGCCCGCGACGACGTCCGTGGACCGGATGGCGTCGAGGAGCTTGGTCTTTCCGTGGTCGACGTGACCCATGACGGTGACGACCGGCGGGCGCGGGAACAGGTCCTCGTCGCCCTCGCCCTCGAGCTCGGCGTCCAGGTCGATGTCGAAGGCCCCGAGCAGCTCGCGGTCCTCCTCCTCGGCCGAGACCATCTCCACGACGTAGCCGAGCTCGGTGGCCAGCGTGCCGAAGGTGTCCTCGTCGAGGGACTGGGTCGCGGTCGCCATCTCACCGAGGTGGAACAGCACCGTGACCAGCGAGGCCGGGTTGGCGTCGATCTTGTCGGCGAAGTCGTTCAGCGACGAGCCGTGGCGCAGGCGGATGACGGTCGAGCCGTTCCCGCGGGGCACCTGCACGCCGCCGAGCGACGGCGCCTGCATCTGCTCGAACTCCTGGCGCTTCGCGCGCTTCGACTTCCGCCCGCGGACCGGACGACCACCGGCGCGACCGAACGCGCCCTGGGTCGAGCCACGCCCACCGGCACCGGGACGACCGCCGCCGCCCGGACGGCCGGCGAAGCCGCCGCCACCGCCGGGACGGCCACCGCCGCCGCCGTAGCCGCCGCCACCACCGGGACGGCCACCGCCGCCGCCGGCACGGGCCGGACGGTCGCCGGGGCGGCCGACGCCGCTGGTGCTGCGGCCCGGCATCATGCCCGGGTTCGGGCGCGGGCCACCGGGACGCGGCGCCGCGGGACGGGGCCCACCGGGACGGTCGCCGGCCTGCGCGCCGGCCGAGGCGGCCGGGGCGTCCGAGCGGCGCTCGCCCGGGCGGGGCATGCCCTGCGAGGACGCGAACGGATTGTTGCCCGGGCGCGGGCCGCCGGGACGCGGACCGCCGGAGCGGGGCATGCCCTGGGACGACGCGAACGGGTTGTTGCCCGGGCGGGGACCGCCCGGACGCGGGGCGCCACCGGGGCGCGGGCCGCGGTCGCCGCCGCCCTGACCCTCCGACGAGCGCGCCGGCTGGGCCGGGCGCGGCGCCGGGGCGGCCGGACCCGGGGCGCGGGCCGCGGTCGCCGCCGCCCTGACCCTCCGACGAGCGCGCCGGCTGGGCCGGGCGCGGCGCCGGGGCGGCCGGACGGGCCGGGCCGGGAC
>NZ_JAHVCI010000059.1:0-23689 GCF_019265565.1 Cellulomonas sp. PS-H5 | reverse complement strand
CGACCGCCGTCCGGGCCGCCCGCGGGCGAGCCGGGTCCGGCCGCCGCCGCGCCCGGCCCGGACACGGTCGCCGCCGACCCGGGCGCGGCGTCCCCCGCCGCGCCCGGACCCGGGTGCTGCGCGTCCGTGTCAGGCCCCCGTCACGGTGGTGGTCAGCCGGGACAGCGGCTCCGACAGCGCGTCGACCGCGGCGGCCAGCTCGGTGACCTGGGCGTCGGTGAGGTCGGTGTACGGCGCGAAGCCGGCCTCGACGGAGCCCTGCGCGGCGAGCAGCCCCTCGAGGTCGACGAACCGCTGGTCGAGGTCGGCGGCCAGGTCGGGGTCCTGCTCGGTGACGACGTCCTGCAGCACCTCGTACGCGACGCGGGCGCCGTCGACGTTGGCCTGGAAGTCCCAGAGGTCGGTGTGCGACCAGATCTCCTCCTCGCCGGTGACCTTGCCGGTGGCGACCTCGTCGAGCAGGCCCTTGGCGCCGTTGGCGATCTGGAACGCCTCGAAGGTGAACCCGTCGGCGGTGACCTGGTCGACGAGCTTCTGGGTGTTCGCGACGAGGTCGTCCGCGGCGGCGCCGCGCTCGTCGGCGGTCAGCGGCACGTAGGTCTCCCCGCCGTTCGCGTCGGGCGCCGGCTGCCACAGGTCCTTCTCGATCAGGTGCCAGCCGGTCCAGGCCTGGCCGTCCTCGAGGTCGGCCTCGCGCAGGTCGAGGGCCGGGTCGAGGTCGCCGAACGACTCGGCGACCGGCTCGACGCGCTCCCAGTGCACCCGGGTCGCGGCGTACAGGTCGCGCGCCCGGTCGTCGTCGCCCGCGGCGTACGCGTCGGCGAACTCCTGGGTGCCGGCGATCAGCGAGCCGACCTGGTCCTTCACGTACGCGACGTAGGAGGCCTCGGCGGCGGCGAGCTGGTCGGCGGTGTCGCCGGTCGGCCCGACCTCCTGGCCGGAGTCGGTGACGGTGAACGCGGCGCGGATGCCGTCGCCGACCATGCCGGGCTTGCACGCCGTGTAGTAGTCGCCGGGTGCGGCCTGGACGACCAGGTCGCGGGAGATGCCGGGGCCGATGTTCTCGATCTCGGACACGATCCGCAGCCCGTCGTCGGCGAGCAGGTAGAACTCGGTGACGTCGCTGCCGTCGTTGGTCACGGAGAACGTGAGGGTGCCGCTCGGCGCGCTGTCCGCGGACACCTCGCAGGCGTCGGCCGTCGAGCTGACGGTCAGCGCGCCGGGGGCGTCGCTGCTCGCGGCGCCGCCGACGGGGTCGTTCGGGACGCAGGCCGCGAGCAGCGGCAGCAGCAGGACCCCGACGGTGGCGGCGGTCGTGGTGGTGCGGGACATCGGGGCTCCTTCTCGGAACACGGGTCGGCGAGCCGGGCGCGCGGCGGGGGCGCCGCGCGCGGTGCTCGCGGGTCAGGCGGCAGGCAGGGGGGAGGTCGTGCTCGGCGCGGGCGCGGCGGGGCGCGCGGGCGGGCGGCGGAAGGCGGTCCGCACGAAGAAGGTCATGGTCGGGATCACGTAGGCGGTCCACGCGATCGCCTGGAGCCAGGTGGTGGCCGGCGTGAAGTTGAGGACGCCCTTGAGCAGGGTGCCGTACCAGCTGGTCGGCGGGACGGCGGCCGAGACGTCGAACGCGAGGTTGTTCAGGCCGGGCAGGATGCCCGCCTCCTGCAGGTCGTGGACGCCGTACGACAGCACCCCGGCGGCGACGAGCACGAGGAACGCGCCGGTCCACGCGAAGAACTTCTGCAGGTCGAGCCGCAGCGCGCCGCGGTAGAGCGCCCACGCGACGAGCACCGCGGTGCCCAGGCCCAGTGCGGCGCCGAGCAGGGGAGCGGCGGTGCCGCCGCGCGCGCCGGTGCCCGCGGTCGCCTGCGCGCTCGCCCAGAGGAACAGCGCGGTCTCCAGCCCCTCGCGGCCGACGGCCAGGCACGCCATGACCACGACGGCGCGGCGGCCCGCCGCGACGGCGTCGTCCAGCTTGTGCTGCAGGTCGCCCTTGAGGTGCCGGGCCGTGCGCGCCATCCAGAAGATCATCCAGGTCACGAGCCCGACGGCGACGATCGACAGCGAGCCGCCGATCGCCTCCTGCGCGGTGAACGACAGGCCCTGCGGCCCGAAGGTCAGCAGCGCGCCGAACCCGAGCGACACCGCCACGGCGACGCCCACCCCGGCCCAGAGCGCGGGGAGCAGGTCGCGGCGCCCGGTGCGCACCAGGTAGGCGATGAGGATGCTGACGACGAGGGCGGCCTCGAGGCCCTCGCGCAGGCCGATCAGGTAGTTCGCGACCATCGGGCGGCTCCGACGCGGGTGGTGGTGGACGGCACGGGCGTGCCCGGCCCGGGGCGCCGGGAGGGCTCGGCCGGGGTAAGGCGAGGCGAACCTTACTCGCGCCGCGGGGTGCCGCGGAACACCGTCCCGGGCGGGCGATCACGCGCTCGAGCGCGTGGTCGGAAGTCGTCGCACGTCATCGGGGCAAATCGGGACTTTCGTCCCTGCGGGCCGGTCGGGGCCGGGTCGGCCTGCGGCGCGCCCGGCCCGCTTCTGCACGAACGCCTCACGCCGGGCCGCGGGTCCACCGCAACGCCCGCCGGCGACTCCCGATGGCGGCGTCGCGGGCACGCAATGGGCGCTCTTGGACCCCCGAATGGCTTTTCCGACCCCGCGATCAGCATTTCCTCCGGATGGTGCCGAGAGCGCAGCTTGCCGGAATAAAACTGCAGGTCAGAGCCTGTTTTGCATCGCTTGAAGCGCTCCGGCTGAAATGGGTGCCACGTGTCCGGTGATCGATTCAGCAACTGCAGGAGGTGTCGTGCCCACTCGTCCCGAGGCGACGTCCCTCCTGCAGTTCGACGCGGACCCCACCACGGTCGGCCTGGCGCTGGCGGCGGTGGGACTGCTCGTGGCCCTCGCGCTCCTGGTGCTGCTCCGGGCGCGGCGGCGCCGGGCGGCGCGCGGACCGGACACCGCGGGCGACGCCACCGTGCCAGACCCGGCGACCGCCGCGCCGGGGCCGGCACCCGCCGGGCCGGGGGTCGCCCCCGAGGCCCCCGGCCCGGACCGGGGCGCTCCGGTCGGGTACCTCCCGACGCCCGCGGCGGGCACCTTCGTGCCCGGCGGGCGGGCGCCGGTGGACCCGTCCGCGCCGCCCGCCGACCCGCCCGCGACCCCGCCGGCCGACCCGCTCGCGGCGTCCTCGGCCGCGTTCGCCGTCGCCGCCCGCCGCGACATCTCGCTGCTCAACCGGCAGCTGCAGGCGCTCGACGAGCTCGAGCAGACCGAGACCGACCCCGACACGCTGCAGCAGCTCTTCCTGCTCGACAACCTCACGATGCGGCTGCGCCGCGGCGCGGAGTCGCTGCTGGTGCTCGCCGGGAGTCCGCCCGGTCGCCGGGTGCGGGACGCGACCCCCGTCTCGGACGTCGTCCGCACGGCCAGCGCGCAGATCGAGGCCTACGAGCGCGTCCGGGTGGACCTCACGGACGACCCGCCCCTCGCGGCGGTGCACGTCGTCCCGGTCGCGCACCTGCTCGCCGAGCTGCTCGAGAACGCGACCGTGTTCTCGCCCCCGGACTCCGTGGTCGACGTCGTCGGCCTGTGCGACCCCGAGGCGATGCACGTCACCGTGCGCGACAGCGGGCTGGGCATGACCGCCGACGAGCTCGACCGCGCGCAGGCCGCGCTCGGGTCGCGGGCCGGCGTCACCGCGGCGACCGACCGGCTCGGCCTCGTGGTGGTCGGGCGCCTCGCGGACCGGCTCGGCATCGGCGTGACGCTCGCGCCGCGCCCCGACGGGCCGGGCACCGAGGTCACGCTCCGGCTGGCCCGCGAGCTGTTCGACGTCGCCGGCCCCGACGACGACGTGGCCCCCGCCGACACGACCCCGGTGCTGCCGGAGCCCGTCGTGCTGCCGCCGGTGCTGGACCCGGACACGCTCGCGCCGGTCGCCGGCGACGCGGGGCGGGCCGGCCTGGCGCCGGTCGCGGAGCCGTACGTCCCGGAGCACACAGTCGCCGACGAGCCGGGCCGTCCCGTCGGCGTCCCCGGCCCGCGCCGCAGCGCCCGGTCGCGGGCGCACGCGGCGGACGGGCCCCCGAGCCCCCGTGCACCGGTGCGCACGTCGCCCGAGCACGCCGCGCTGCCGTCGTTCGACGCGATCCTCGCCGGGGCCCCGGTCGGGGGCGAGCCGGGCGCACCGGGTGCGCCGGGCGGGTCCGCCGCCCTGGATCTGCCGGCGGACCCGCCGGTCTACGGGTTCGTGCAGCCGCACCCCGAGGTGCCGCACGCCCCGGGTTCCCGCCGGCACGCCGCGCGCGCCGCCACCCAGCCGGTCGCGGTCGCGGAGGCGCACCCCGCGGCCCCCGTCGCCGCTCCGTCGTCGCCGACCCCCGCCGTGGGCGTGGCCGGGCCGACCGCCGCCCCCGTCGCGGCCGGCCGCACCTTCCTGCAGCAGGACCCCGCCGACGCGCCGTCCTGGTCCCCGCAGGGCGGAGCCGCCGTGCCGGGGTGGACCGGCGAGCAGTCCCCGCTCGCGGAGCGCGCGTCCCTCCAGCAGCAGGCGCTGGCCGCGCTCAGCTCGATGTCGTCCTACCGCCCCCAGGTCGCCGAGTCGGGTGCACCGACGCTCACCCGGCGGCTGCCCGCGGCCGTCGACGCCGCGTCCGACCCGGCGGAGGAGGCCATCGTGCGCGACGCCGAGGCCCTGCGCGCCCGGCTGACCGCGTTCCGCGCCGCCACCCGGCGCGCCCGGGAGGACGGCGCCGCCGATCCGGCCCATCCGCCCGCCACGACCCCCGCCCCGACCCCGTTCGCCGAGGAGATGCGATGACCGACCCGACACCGCGCCGGCGGGAGTTCGTCTGGCTCCTCGACGAGTTCGTGCGCTCTACCCCCGGGACGACGTTCGCGCTCGTCGTGTCCGCCGACGGCCTCCTGATGACCATGTCGCAGGGCGTCGACCGGACCCGCGGCGACCAGCTCGCGGCGATCGTCTCCGGCATCTCCAGCCTGACCCGGGGCGCGGCGCGCGAGCTCGGCGGCCGCCAGGTGGCCCAGTGCGTCGTGGAGCTGGACTCCGGCTTCCTGGTGCTGATGAACGTGTCCGGCGGGTCGGTGCTCGCCGTCGCCGCGGACACCACCTGCGACGTGGGCGTCGTCGGCTACGAGATGGCGATGCTGGCCAGCCGCGCCCAGACGACCCTCACCCCGCAGCTCGTCTCCGACCTGCGGCGCGAGCTCCCCGTCGACAGCCCGTCCCGGACGGAGGTCTGACGCCGTGACAGCGCCCCGCCCCGAGCGCCGCGCCGCCCCCGAGGTCCGCCCGTACGTCATCACGGGCGGCCGGACCCGGGCGGAGGGCGACGACGTGCGCCTGGACACGCTCGTGCAGGCGGACGGGTCGGCGCACCCCGCGCTCACCTCGGAGCAGCGCGCGGTGCTCGCCGGGCTGGCGGGCACCTACCTGACCGTGGCCGAGGTCGCCGCCCGGATCGACGTGCCCCTCGGGGTCGCCCGGATCCTCGTCGCCGACCTGGTCCGGGCCGGGGCGGTGCGGGTGCACGACCCGGCCGTGCCCGGGCTCGACGCCGCCGCGGCGACCGACCAGGAGCAGCGCTACCTCATCCTCGACGTCCTGGAGAGTGTCTACGATGGCATTTCCGCCCTCTGAGGGCCCCGGCCCGCTGGGTCCGGAGCAGCCCGTGGTGCAGGCCGGCGCCTCGGCCGCGCGCGCGAACGGCCACCTCGCCGCCCACCGCGCGGAGGCGCCGACGGTCGTGAAGATCGTCGTCGCGGGCGGGTTCGCCGTCGGCAAGACGACGTTCATCGGGTCGATCTCCGACATCGAGCCGCTGAACACCGAGGCGGCCATGACCGAGCACTCGCTCGGGGTGGACGACGCGGGCGGCCGGACCGCCGCGAAGACCGCGACGACGGTCGCGATGGACTTCGGGCGCATCGCGCTGCCCGGGTCGCTGTGGCTGTACCTGTTCGGCACCCCGGGCCAGGACCGGTTCCTGTTCATGTGGGACGACCTGGTGCGCGGCGCGATCGGCGCCGTGGTCCTGGTCGACACCGACCGCCTCGACCAGTGCTTCCCCGCGGTGGACTACTTCGAGTCCCGGGGCGTGCCGTTCGTCGTGGGCGTGAACTGCTTCGACGGGGTCGCGAAGCACCGGCTCGAGGACGTCCGCGCCGCACTCGCGATCCCCGCGCACGTGCCGGTGCTCTACACCGACGCCCGCTCGCGCAGCGCCACCAAGCAGGCGCTGCTCACGCTGGTGCGGCTCGCGATGGAGGGGCTGCGCCGTGGCTGAGCACGTCGAGCCCACCGGGGCGGTCCGCGCCGTCGGGGCGCGCGACCTCATCTTCTCCACGACCGACGGCCGCGGGGTGATCGAGAGCGCGAACCAGGGGTTCACCCGCGTCGCCGCGCACCCGTGGTCCGCGCTGGTCGGGGCGCCGCACAACATCATCCGGCACCCGCAGATGCCGGCCGGCGCGTTCAAGCTGATGTGGGACACCCTGCAGGCCGGGCGGCCGTTCTCGGCCTACGTGCAGAACCTCGCCGGGGACGGCGCGGCGTACTGGGTGTTCGCGACCGTCACCCCGCTGGGCGACGGGTACCTGTCGGTGCGGATCGCGCCCGGCGTCGAGGCGTTCTGGAGCGCCGCCGCCGGGGCGTACGCCGACGTGCTCGTGGCCGAGCGGCAGGCGCGGGCCGAGGGCCTGGGCGGCGTCGCGGTGGCCGAGGCCGGGTGCGCGCGGCTCGCGGAGCGGATCGGCCAGCTCGGCTTCGCGGACGCCGAGGAGTTCATGCACACCGTGATGCCGGCGGAGGTGCTGGCGATGGCCGAGCGGCGGCGGCCGGTCGACCCGGCGGAGCAGCACGCGGGCCCGGTCGGCACCGTGCTCGCCACGTGCGTCGCCGTGGACCAGGAGGTCGCCGGCCTCATGGCGCGGCTCGACGGGCTGCACGCGCTCGCCGACCGCCTGCGGGAGGTCGAGCGGGACGCGCTGACGGCCGTCGCCGCGCTCGCCGAGGTGACGGAGCTGGCGCAGCACGCGTCCGAGACCGTCTCGCAGACGGCCCCTGTGCTGCTCAGCACCGCGGGCGCCATGTCCACGCTGGGCGACGAGGTGGCGGAGATGCTCGCCGACCTCGTCCCGGAGCTGGCGACGGCGCGGCGGGCCGTCCTGCGGGTGCGGTTCCGGATCGCGCTCGCGCGGCTGCACGGCGACGCCGTCGTCGACGCGGCGCGCGAGATCGACCGCGGCAGCGCCCAGCTCGGCCCCGAGCACCTGGCGCAGCTGTGCGCCTGCCTGCGGGACGACCTGGCGACCGCGAACCGCGACCTGGCGGACGGCGGCGCCGTGCTGCGGCGGGTGGGCGCGGGGCTGGAGGTCGCGCACGACCGGCTGCGCCGCACCGACCGGTTCCTCGCGACCTGGCGCGTGCAGGTGCCGCGCTACCAGGTGTCCCGGCAGCTCGCGCCGTACGTGTCGCCCATCGACGGCCGGCTGCGGATGAGCCACGAGCAGCTCGCCGCGCTCCGCGACCTGGCGGACCGCTGCGCGGCCGAGGCCCAGCCGTTCGACGACGGGCCGCTGCGCGTGCTGGTCGACCGGGTTGCCGCCGCCGCGCGCGGGCTCGAGCCCGCCGGGGTGCCGCCGCTCAGCCCGACGGGGGGTCCGCTGTGAAGCAGCTCGCGGAGATCCTGCTCGAGCGCGGCCTCGTCGACGAGGACCAGCTGCTCGCCGCGCTGGACGCGCAGGTGGCGACGCGCGCGCCGCTGGGCCCGGCCCTCGTGGCCTCGGGCGCCCTCACCGAGGAGCAGCTCGTCGGGGCGCTCGCCGAGCAGGCGGGGATGACCTACGTCGACCTCGACACCGCCGACCTCGACCCGGCCGCGGTCGCGCTCGTCCCGGGCCCGGTGTGCCGGCGGCACGTCGTGCTCCCGGTGCGGACCGAGGACGGCGCGCTGCTGGTCGCCATGGCCGACCCGGGCAACGTGCTCGCCCTCGACGACCTGCGGTCGCTCACCGGCCGGCCGGTGCGGCCCGTCGTGGCCTCGCGGCGCGCGCTGGAGGCCGCCCTCGACCGCTGGGTGCGCGCCGACTCGGAGATCGCCGACCTCAGCCAGTCGATGCAGGAGACCCAGACGACGACCGGGGAGATCGCCGAGATCGGCGACGTCCTCGACGCCGACACCCCCGTGGTGCGCTGGGTGAACCTGCTGGTCACGCAGGGCATCGCCGACCGCGCCTCGGACATCCACGTCGAACCGGCCGAGCACGAGCTGCGGGTCCGGTACCGGATCGACGGGGTGCTCAAGGAGCAGCAGCCCGCCCCGAAGGGCATGCAGGCCGCGATCCTCTCCCGGATCAAGGTCATGTCGGACATCGACATCGCCGAGCGGCGCAAGCCGCAGGACGGCCGGATGTCCGTGGTGCACCAGGGCCAGAAGATCGACCTCCGCGTCGCCTCCCTGCCCACGGTGTGGGGCGAGAAGATCGTCATGCGGGTCCTCGACAACTCGACCGCGCGGCTCGCCCTGCGCGACCTGTCGTTCTCCGAGCGCAGCTTCGAGGTCTACCACCGCGCGTACTCCAAGCCGTACGGGATGATCCTCGTCACCGGCCCGACCGGGTCGGGCAAGTCGACGACGCTCTACGCGACGGTGAACGCGGTATCGAAGCCGGAGATCAACGTCATCACCGTCGAGGACCCGGTCGAGTACCGGCTGCCCGGCATCAACCAGGTCCAGGTCAACCCGAAGGCCGGCCTCACGTTCGCGGGCGCCCTGCGGTCGATCCTGCGGTCCGACCCCGACGTCGTGCTGCTCGGCGAGATCCGCGACCACGAGACGGCGCAGATCGCGGTCGAGGCGGCGCTCACCGGGCACCTCGTGCTGTCGACCCTGCACACCAACGACGCCGCCTCGGCCGTCACCCGGCTGGTCGAGATGGGCATCGAGCCGTTCCTCGTCGGGTCCGCGCTGGACGCCGTCGTCGCCCAGCGGCTCGCCCGGCGGCTGTGCACGAAGTGCCGCGAGCCCTACGAGCCCGCCCCGGCCGAGCTGCGGTCCGCGGGGTTCACCTGGCCCGACCCGACCCGGCCGGTCGAGCTGTTCCGGCCCGTCGGCTGCCCGGCGTGCTCCGGCACCGGGTACCGCGGCCGGCTGGCGCTGCACGAGGTCATGGAGGTCTCCGAGCCCATCGAGCGGCACGCCGTCGCCCGGTCGTCGGCGCAGGAGGTCGCCGCCACCGCGCACGCCGAGGGCATGGTCTCGCTGCGCGAGGACGGGTGGCAGAAGGTCTGCGAGG
This sequence comes from Cellulomonas sp. PS-H5, assembly GCF_019265565.1. Taxonomy (NCBI): domain Bacteria; kingdom Bacillati; phylum Actinomycetota; class Actinomycetes; order Micrococcales; family Cellulomonadaceae; genus Cellulomonas; species Cellulomonas sp. PS-H5. The sequence goes on along the minus strand of NZ_JAHVCI010000059.1, from coordinate 14,374 downwards.
GTCGCACCTCGCTCGAGGAGCTGCTGCGGGTGGTCGTATGACGACGCCCTGGTACCAGTCGACGGCCGTCCGGCCCGGTGCGCCGGTCGCGGCCGACCTCGTCGAGCCCGAGCCCGCGGTGTACCGGCCCGCACCCGAGCCGGCCGCCCCGGCCGACCCCCTGACCGCCGTCGTCCAGGAGGGCATCGGGCTCGCCGCGTCCGACATCCACCTGGCCGCCGACCACCCGCCGCTGCTCCGCGTGCACGGCGAGCTGCGGCCGTCGCAGGTCGTCGGCGTGCTCCCCGACGCCGCGGTGCGCGCGGTCGTCGAGCAGATCGCGTCGCGCGAGCAGCTCGCGCGGTACGACGCCGACCACGAGCTGGACTTCTCGCACGAGGTCGCCGCCGGGTACGCCGCGCGGGTCAACGTGTACCGGCAGAGCGGCCGCACGGCCGTCGCCATGCGGCTCATCCCGGACCGGATCACGAGCCTGGAGCAGCTGGGCCTGCCCCCGGTGGTCGCCACGTTCGCGTCGCTGCCGCGCGGGCTGGTGCTCGTCACCGGCCCGACCGGCTCCGGCAAGTCCATGACCCTCGCCGGCATCCTCGACCTAGCCAACCGCACGCGGCCCGACCACATCCTCACGGTCGAGGACCCCATCGAGTACCGGCACCGGTCGCACCGGTGCCTCATCACCCAGCGCGAGATCGGCGACGACACCGACTCGTTCGCCGCCTCGCTCCGGCACGCGCTGCGGCAGGACCCCGACATCATCCTCATCGGCGAGATGCGCGACCCGGAGACCATCCAGACCGCGCTCACCGCCGCCGAGACCGGGCACCTCGTGTTCGCGACCCTGCACACCCAGGACGCCGCCCGCAGCGTCGAGCGCATCGTCGACTCGTTCCCCGCCGACGGCCGGGAGCTGGTCCGGACCCAGCTCGCCGGCACCCTGCGCGGGATCGTGTCGCAGACCCTGTGCCGCCGCGCCGACGGCAGCGGCCGGGTGCCCGCGGTCGAGGTGCTGCTGAGCACGCCCGCAGTGCGCGCGCTCATCCGCGAGGGTCGGCAGCACCAGCTCTACTCGACCATCCACTCCGGCGGCGACGTCGGCATGCAGACGCTCGACCAGGCGCTGTCCGCCCTCGTGCTCCAGGGGCTCATCACCTACGAGACCGGGCTCGACAAGGCGCGCGACGTCGAGGCGTTCGAGCGGCTGTGCGGCGGGGCCGCCGGCGGCTACGGCGCCGGGGCGGGGGTGCGCTGATGGCCGGCGGGATGAAGACGTTCGAGTACGCCGTCGTCGGTCCGGACGGCCGCCAGGTCACCGGCCGCATCGAGGCGTCGACCGAGCGCGCGGTCGCCACCCGGCTGCGCGAGCTCAACCTGGTGCCGACCTCGATCTCCGAGGTCGCGAGCTCCGGGATGAACAAGGAGCTGTCGCTCGGCGGCAAGCGAGTCAAGCCGGCCGACGTCGCGATGGTCGTGCGGCAGCTCGCGACGATGGTCCGCGCCGGGCTGCCGCTGCCGCGGGCGCTGAACGTACTGGTCGACCAGTCGGAGAAGCCCGCGCTGACCGAGGTGCTGCGCGACCTCAACGCGCAGGTCGGCGGCGGCGCGTCGCTCGGCGAGGCCGTCGATCGGCACGCCGCGGTGTTCCCGCCCGTGGCGCGCGCGCTGATCGCGGCGGGCGAGGTCGGCGGCTTCCTCGACGAGGCGCTCGCGTCGGCCGCCGCGGGGATGGAGTCCGACCTGAAGCTCCGGCGGACGATCAAGGGGGCGATGGTCTACCCGATCGTCGTCCTCGGGATCGCGGTGCTGGCCTCGGTCGTGATGCTGGTGTTCATCGTGCCGGTCTTCGCCTCGATCTTCGAGGGGCTCGACGCCGAGCTGCCGGCCCCGACGCAGGCGCTGGTCGTGCTGTCGGACGTGCTGGTCGTGGCAGCCGGCCCGCTCGTGGTGGCGATCCTGGTCTTCGTGTGGTGGTGGCGCAAGCACCGGCACGACCTCAAGATCCGCGAGGCCGTCGAGCCCCGTCTGCTGAAGGCTCCGCTGGTCGGGTCGCTCGTGCGCAAGCTCGCGATCGCGCGGTTCACCCGCAGCCTGTCGACGATGGTCAGCTGCGGCGTCGCCCTGGCGCGGGCGCTGGAGGTCGTCGGGCCGACGAGCGGCAACATCGTGATCGAGCAGGCCGCCGCGCAGGCGGGGGAGTCCGTGCGCGGTGGCGAGTCCTTCGCCGAGAGCCTCGAGCGCACAGGGGTGCTGCCGCCCCTCGTCGTGCAGATGGTCACCGTCGGTGAAGACGCCGGTGACCTCGACGGGATGCTCCGGCACGTCGCGGACTTCTACGACGACGAGGTCATGAAGGGCACCGAGGCCTTGACCAGCGCGCTGGAGCCCCTGCTGCTCGTGCTTATCGGCGGAATCGTCGGGGGAATGCTTCTGGCTTTGTACATGCCCATTCTGACCGTGACGAGCGAGATGTGATGGAGATGGTGATGAGAATGAATGCGATGCGACGCCGCCTGGACGAACGGGACGGTGGCTTCACGCTGACCGAGCTGCTGGTCGTGATCGTGATCATCGGCATCCTCGCCGCGATCGCGGTCCCGCTGTACATCAACCAGCAGGCCAGGGCGCGGATCGCCGCCGCCCAGTCCGACGTCTCCGGACTCGGGCGGGAGGTTCAGGCGCAGCTGGTGACGGAGGACGCCGCCAACATCCGATTCGGATACACCCAGCTGGCTCTGAACTACACGCCGGAGCAGGTCGCGGCCGTGCAGTACACGATCTCGACTGACGGGGGCGCGAACTTCGAGACCCTGGGCCGTTCATCCAAGGGCGTTTTCTTGCTCGCTGAGGACGGCACCACCCGAAGCAAGATCTCGAACAGCAACGGCACCTGGTCCGGGGTGGGCTTGACCCTGCACGACCCTCTCGGCACGGGTGGCGCGACCCTGAACGACCACAACTGGTGCCTCGCGGTCTGGATCGAGACCGGCGTGACCACGGCGCGTCCCACGGCCGACGAAGCGTGGCGCTACTCCGCGCAGCGCGGCCTGGAGAACGGGCTGTGCGGTGACTACTCCTGATCCTTCCGGGCGTTCCGACGCCCGCTGACGCCCCAGATCTGCCGTCGTCTGCCGCCCACCCGGTCTGTACGACGTGGCGACGGTCGAGGTCCCGAGTCCGGACGGGCTCTCCATTGGAAGACACGTGGAAATCGACGACACGGAGGAATGACGATGCTGTCCCGACTGAGGCGATCGCAGGACGATCGCGGCTTCACCCTGACCGAGCTCCTCGTGGTGATCGTGATCATCGGCATCCTCGCCGCGATCGCGGTCCCGCTCTACATCAACCAGCAGGCGCGTGCCCGCGACTCGGCCGCCCAGTCCGACGTCTCGGGGATCGGCCGTGAGATCCAGACCCAGCTCGTGACCGGCCAGCCGACCGCGATCCAGATCGGTGTGGTCGTGGACTCCGTGTCCGGCGACCTCACCACCTACCGGGTGAGCGCCGACAACGGGACCACCTGGGACGGACTCGGCGCGATCTCCTCGACCGTCCAGCTGGTGAGTGTGAACGGCGGCTCGGCTGTCGCCGTGACCAGCGCCAACGCCGGCACGGTGACAGTGCCCCTCCTTTTCCACCCGGACAGCGAGACCGGCGACAACCTCAACCAGCACAACTGGTGCGTGAACGTCGCCACGGAGACGGGCATGCAGAAGGAGTGGCGGTACTCGGCCGCGCGCGGTCTTGAAGAGGGCCTGTGCGCCGCCGTCGCCGGTGGCGCCGCGCTGACGCTCTACAACTGAGCCCCGGCTGAGCAAGGCGGCGTGGTCGGTGTCGGGTGAAGCCCGCACCGACCACGCGGTCTGCGACGACGCAAGGAGTTGTGACACGTGACCAACCGACGCATCGGCGTCGACCTCGGCCGCACCGCGGTCCGGGTCGCCGAGGTCGACGGCGCGCCCGGCAAGCGGCTGCGGCTGCTGCGGTTCGGCGAGCACCCCTTGCCCCCGGGCTGCGTGGAACGCGCGGAGGTGATCGACCCCAAGCGGGTGTCGGCGGCCGTCCGGCGCGCGTGCAAGGCCGCCGGCGTGCGCAGCCGGGACGTCGTGCTCGGCGTCGCGGGCGAGCACGCGATCGTCCGCCCGATGACGCTGCCCGCCGCAAGCCGCGAGCAGATGCGCGCATCGCTGCCGTTCCTGGTGCAGGAGAGCCTGCCGGTGCCGGTGGCCGACTGCGTGCTCGACTTCTACCCGATCCGGCGCGAGGGGCAGCAGGTCGAGGGCCTGCTCGTCGCGGTGCCGGACGCGGCGACCGCCTCGGCGGTGCAGGCGGTCGAGCAGGCCGGGCTGCGCGTCGTGGGGGTGGACCTCGCGGCGTTCGCCCTGGTCCGTGCCGTGGTCGCGCCGCGCGGGCAGCACGCGGTCGTCGCGGTCGTCGACGTGGGCGCCGACGGGGTGCAGATCGTGGTGGCGGAGCACCGCGTCCCGCAGCTCGTGCGGTTCGGCGCGGCCGCGGGAGCCGCGCTGGTCGCCGACCTCGCCCGGATCCTGCAGGTGGACCCGGGCACCGCCGAGCAGGCGCTGCACGACGACCGCGCGCTGCACGGCGACCTCGCGCCGGTGATCGCCGGGCACACGGAGCGGATGGCCGCGACGGTGGCGGAGACGCTCGCGTTCCACGCCCAGAGCGGCAACCGCCCGGTCGAGGCGGTGCTGCTCACCGGCCGCGGCGCCGGCCTGCCCGGGTTCGGCCAGTACCTCGCGACGTTCGCGCGGGTGCCCGTGTCGCTGCCCCGAGCCGACGGGGTGTTCGCGGTGGACCGCAAGGCCGCGCGCACGTGCGACGGCAGCCTGCCGGCGTGGGCGGTCGCCGCGGGTCTCGCCGTCGGGGGTGCGGCATGAGCCCGCTGCTCCAGCGCGACCGCGCGACGCCGACCGCCGGCGACCCGATGCTGTCGGCGGGCACGCCTGTCGTCGACCTCCTCCCCGAGGCGGTGCGCCGCCGGCGCGCCCTGCGGGCGGTGCGGCTGAAGTGCGTCGCGCTGCTGCTCGCGGTGGTGCTGGCCCTGGTCGGGGCGCTCGCGTGGGGGATGAGCACGCGCTCGACCGCGCAGTCGCGCGAGACCGCGGCGCAGGCGGAGTCCGACGGGTTGGCCGCGCAGATCGCCACCTACGCGGACCTCGTGACGCTGCGGTCCGACATCACGGCTGTCCGCTCCGCGATCGCGGAGGGGATGCGGAACGAGGTGCTGTGGGCCGACCTCATCCGGCACCTGCTCGAGAGCGGGCCGAACTGGGCGGTGCTCGAGAGCATGCAGATCGCCATCACCTTCGAGTCGGACTACCTGGAGCGTCCCGACGGCGACCCGTTCGACCCGGGCCCCGCGATCGGCACGATCACCTGGGTCGCCCACGTGCCGACGCTCGAGCAGAGCGGCGAGCTGCTCCGGGTGTTCGACGCCACCGACGGGCTGCTCGGCGCGACGTTCACCTCGGTGGACCTGGACGAGGACACGGGCTGGCGGAAGGTCTCCGGGACGGTCCTGGTCGACGACTCCCGGCGCACGCACCGGTGGACCGAGACGAGCGAGGCGACGGGCGAGGCCGCCCCGGCCGACGACACGCAGGAGGAGGCCGCATGACGGGCGCGCGCAGGCTGTGGTGGGCGGCGACCGTGGCGGTCGCGCTGCTGCTCGCGGCCGGCTGCTGGTTCCTCGCCCTGTCCCCGATGCTGGACGAGGCGCACGAGGCGGACGCCGCGGCGGACCGCACCGAACAGCTCAACGAGGACCGGCGGCTCGAAATCGCGCGACTCGCCGCCGACAGGGCGAACGAGCCTGCTCTGCAGGACGAGCTCGCCAGCCTGCGGAGCCACTTCCCGACGGCCCTCGAGCTGGAGTCGTTCGTCCAGCAGCTCGCCGACCTGTCCGCCAGGTCCGGCGCGGTCGTGACCTCGGTGTCCCGCTCCGAGCCGACCGGGACCGAGGTCGGCGGTGGTCGGCTGTTCCAGGTGCAGGTGAATCTCGCGATCGACGGCACCTTCGACCAGAAGATGCAGTACATGAGCGACCTGCAGTCGGTGGACGACCGGCTGTTCCTGGTCACCGACTGGGACAACGTCGGGGACGACCGACCGATGACCATCACCGGCTACACCTTCGTCCTGGTCGACGCCTCCGCGGTCCAGCCCGCCGAGACTCCCGCCGAGGAGGCCGCCGACCCCGACGGCGAGGCCTCCCCGTGACCCCCGGCCAGCGACTGGCCCGGTTGCGCCGCGCGCGCGACGACGGCTTCACCCTCGTCGAGTCCGTCGTCGCCACCACCCTGTTCGGCATCTTCGCGGCCACCCTGCTCACGTTCGTGATGGGAACGTTCCGGATGTCGGTGGAGACGCAGCGCCGGGTGGCCGCCACCCACCTCGCGTCGTCGGTCGTCGCGGAGGCCCGGGAGCTGGCGGCGCAGCCCCTGGCCGCCGCGGCGGGCGGGCCGGTCACGCCGACGATCGACCCGACCTTCCTCGACGACACGAGCACCGTCGAGGTCGGCGGCGTCCCGTTCCAGGTGACCCGGACCGCCCGGGTCGTGACCCCGGACGGCGCGGACGTGTGCAGCGCGGGGCTATCGGCGGCCGTCGCGTCCGCCGCGCTGGTCGAGGTGGCCGTCGAGGTGTCCTGGGAGACCGGCTCCTCACCGGTGCGGCTGACCGAGCGCGCGGCGCTCGCGGAGCGGTCGTTCGTGGCCGTCCGGGTGCACGACGAGACGACGCCGGTGCCCGGGCTGAAGGTCGAGCTGCTGTCGTCGCCGCACCGCACCGGGAGTGCCCCCACCGTCTCGTCGGCCCTCACGGGGGCCGACGGGTGCGCGGTGTTCGAGGTCGACCCGACCGCCGACCCCGCGCCGCACCACTGGTACGCGGTCCAGGCGGGCAATGCGGCGCAGGCGTCGGCTCAGTACGTGACCGCGGACGGGCGGTTCAGCACGGGGGCGCAGTACCTCGGCCGGGCCGAGGCCGGGACGGTGCGCTCGGCCGTCGTCGAGGTGCGGCGCGAGGGGACGCTGCGGTTCACGGTGCTGGACGAGGCCGGGGAGGCACTCGTCGGCCCGGACCTGGAGGACCTGCCCGTCACGCTGGTGCCGGCCGACGGCGCGGCGCCCGAGCAGGTCCGGAGCACCGCCGAGATCGACGACGCGCTGGTCGCCGACGACCGCACGCTGACGTCCTGGCGGTACCCGATGCGGCACCAGGACGTGGCGGCCGGCGCCGTTTGGTGGGACGGCACGCCGGGCCTGGTGCCCGAGCAGGCCGTGATCACGCTGCACCCCGACGACCAGGAGATCGCGCACGACGGGTCCGCCACGCTCGAGGTGGCCGCCACCGGGGAGGAGCCGCTGCACGTGCTGTGGCAGGCCTCGACCACTGGTGGCCTCGACTGGGGCGACGTCGCCGAGGGCGAGGAGATGTTCGAGCTCGAGCTCGTCGCCGGGGCGGTGCTCCCCGGGAACTACCCGGTGCGGGACGGCCTCATGATCCGCGCCGTCGTGTCGAACGCGATCGGGTTCGACGTCTCGCGCGGCGCGACGGTCCGCGTCCTCACGGAGCAGGGCGAGCTGCTGCACTTCCCGCGCCCCGAGGTCACCGTCCCGCCCATGAGCCAGTCGGCCGCGGTCGGCGACCGCCTGACGTTCGAGGCCCAGGGCACCGCCGAGGGGGACCTGGTGTGGATGGTCTGGCAGCGGTCGACCGATCGCGGGCGGACCTGGCAGGACCTGGTCATGGAACAGGACCTGTGGACCTGGGAGACCCCGGTCCTTACGTCGGAGGACCACGGCGCCTGGTACCGCGTCGTGGTGGTCGGCGGGGGCTTCGGCAACAACGTGGTGGCGAGCCAGCACGCGGTCGTGTCGCTGTTCCAGGACACCCGCGAGTTCACCCTGCGTGCCCTGTGGCCGACCGACTACACGCTATGGCTCGGGTCCCGTCCCGGGTCGCTGGCGCCCGTGACGCTGCCGCCGGGTGGGACCGTGGACGTCGCGCTTTCCCTGACCGGCGAGGTCCTGGCGGTGCGCGACGCCGACGGGGTCGTGACGATCGCCCGCGGGGGTGCGGGGTGACCGCCGGGTGCCGGCGCGGCGCCGGGACGCGACGCGCCACGCGCCCCTCCGACGCCGGGGTCACGCTCACCGAGCTGATCGTCGCGATGGCGGTGTTCAGCATCGTCCTGGTCGGGGTCGCGGCGCTCACCGCCGGCATCCAGCGCTCCGACCGCGCGGCGTGGGACCGGGTCGACGACACCGAGGAGGGCCGGTACGCCCTCATGCAGCTGTCCCGGGTGGTCGGGCGCGCGGTGCTGCCGACGACGGTCGGCGGCCGGGAGCGGGCGGCGTTCGCCGACCTCGCGCCGGACGCGCTCACCGTCTACTCGGACCTCGACAACCCGGGCGGCGCGGTCGGGCCGTCGCGGGTGGAGTACGCGCTGGTCGACGGCGAGCTGACCCAGACCACTCGCCGGCCCGTCGACGGCGACCGTGCCACGTACTGCGCGGACGACGACGCGAACCCCGAGTGCGAGGGGCGGGTGCAGACCGTCGTCCTGGCGCGCGCCGTGCGCGACGGTGCCGACCCGCTGTTCCGCTACCTCGACGCCGAGGGGGACGAGACGGACGCCCCGCACCTCGTCCGCACCGTGCTGGTCTCGCTCGTCCTCCAGCAGGACCCGACCACCGGCGACGAGCCGTCCCGGTTCACCGACCGCCTGACACCCTCGGGGCTGCTGCCATGACCCACCTCCACCGGCCCGACGCCGGCCTGTCCAGCGTCACCGTCCTGTTCACGTTCCTGGCGCTCACCGCGCTGGCGATGGTCACCGCCGTGTACGCGGCCAACGCCGTCCGGCCCGCCGCCCGGCAGGCGCACTGGACCCAGGCGGGCGCCGCGGCCGAGGCGGGCGCCGCGGACTACCAGCAGCGGCTGCTCGACGACCCCGCGTCCTGGCTCGACGTCGACTGCGACGACCCGGCGCTGGTCGGGCAGGACCCCGACGTCCTGGAGCACACCTGTCCGTGGCCCGCCGGGGAGACGGGGTGGGCGCCCGTCGCCGAGGGCGAGGACCCTACGTCGTCGCCCGCGTACCACTACGAGGTGACGACCGCTCCCGACGAGCTCGACGACCTGTGGGCGACGTCCCTGACCCTGACGGTCACCGGCCGGTCCGGCTCGGTGGAGCGGGTGCTGGAGGTGCGGTTCGCCCGCGGGTCGACCGCGGACCACGCGCTGCACCAGGCGTCCGACCTGGTCGAGCCGACCACCTGGGCGGAGGGCCGCCGCGCGCTGGGGCTGCCGACCGACCTCGCGGACGGCTGCGGCGCGGGCACGTCGCTGCTCGCGGCCGACCGGGTCGACGACTGCGCGAACCTCGCGACACTCGCGGCCGGCGACTCGATCACCGGCAGCGTCCTCGCCCGGGACCGGCTCGCGGTCGGCGGCACCGACCCGACGGCCGACGACCCGCTGGTCGACGGGGAGTACGCGACCGCCGACCCCGCCTGCGAGCCGGCCGACGACGACGCGGCCACCTGGACCTCCTGCGTCGGCGCGGCCGCGGGCGGGGACGCGTCGGCGGCGGAGGCCGAGGCGCTGCTCGGCGGCTGGGCGCCCGTGCAGCGGTCCTGGACCGCCCTGCCCACCAGCACCGCGACGCTCTACGCCGACGTGCCGGGCTGCCACTACTACGGCGCCACCCGGATCGTCGGCGAGGGCAGGACGATGCGCGTGTGGTCGCCCGGGACCGCCGCCGCGGCGGCGCGCGGGGCGACGGTCGCCGTCGCCGGACCCGACGGCGTGACGCCGACCTGCGGCACCGGGACGGTCGACGTGCCCGACGGGCTCGCGGTCGTCGTCTGGACCACGCCGCGGGAGCACGCCGCCGCGGCGGGCACGTGGACCGTCGACACCCCGCTGGACACCGTCATCCAGGAGATCGGCGGCGACGGCCCCTACGGCCGGCTGCCGGTCGGGAGCTACGGCCCGACGCCGGACCCCGCGCTCGGCGCCGGGTGGCTCACCGGCGTGATCGACCCCGAGACGACCCGCACCACCAAGTGGGCGCGGTACGGCAACCTCTACCTGGAGGGGCAGTTCTCGCCCGGTGCCGACGACGGGGGCGGCGGGCTGACGTTCGTCGCGCAGGAGTCGGTCGTCGTCACGGGCGACGTGCTCCGCACCGGCGCCGGGCCGGGCGACGGGTGCGCCGACGTCGGCACCGAGTGCCTGCTGGGCATCGTGGCCGGGCGGGACGTCGAGGTGCTGAACCCCGTGGTCACCGACCTGGTCGGCTCCGGCACCGACGCCGACGACGCCCGCTGGGACTTCGGGCTCGAGATCGGCGCCGCCACGGTGCGGGCGCCCACCGCTGCCGAGAGCCGCGTCGGCGACTGGTTCGACTCCTGGCCGCACCGGTACAGCGACTACCGGACCGGGCTGACCCACCCTGCAAAGGACGACGGGCCGGGGCTGCAGATCCAGGCCGCCGTGCAGGCGCTGTCCGGGACGCTGCGGGTCCAGCACCACTGGACCGCGGACCCCGGCTTTGACGTCGTGGTGCACGGCTCGCTGGCGCAGCGGTACGCCGGGGCGGTCGGCCGGGCGGCGGTCGACGGGGACGGCGGCCACTACCCGACGATCGTGCACGACCCCGCGCTGACGAGCGGGACGCCGCCGTACCTGGCGCCGCTGCTCGGGGAGGCGTGGCGGGTGCGGGCGGTGACGGAGCTCGGGGCGGGCTGAGCCGCCGCCTGCCGTGCGGTGCCGCCGCACCGGCGCCCGCCGTGCGGTGCCGACGTGCCGTGGCGCCGTGCGGCGGGCGCACCTCCGGGCCCGGGCGGCGCCGTCCTGGTGCCCGAGCGAGTACCCGACGCGTCGAGTACTCCTCGCGACGCTGGCGCGCCGGGTGCGCGCCGTGGGGCGCGACCGGGGGCGCGTCCGGCTACGCCAGCAGGCCGAGGTACCAGCCGCCGAGCCGCCCGCCCACCGCGATCCCGAGCCAGGCTCCGGCGAGCATCCACGGCCCGAACGGGATCCCCGACCGGCGGCCCGCGCGGCCCGCGACCACGAGACCCACGGCGAACAGCCCGCCCAGCAGGAACGCCGCGAACCCGCCGACGACCAGCACGTCCCAGCCGAACCACCCCAGGCACAGCCCGAGCACGCCCGCGAGCTTCACGTCCCCGAGCCCCATCCCGCCCCGGTACGCCAGCGCGGCGCCGAGGTAGAACGCGAGCAGCCCCGCACCGCCGATCGCCGCGCGGCCGAGGGCGCCCCAGTCCGGCTCGCCGCCGGGGTTCCAGGACGCGAGCGCGAGCAGCGCCGCGCACACCGGGTACGCCGGCAGCACGAGCGCGTCGGGGAGCCGGTGCACGTCCAGGTCGATGAGCGTGAGCGCCACCGACAGGGCGGCGAGGTACAGCAGGACGGGCAGCGTCCACGCCGGCCCCGCGGACGCCGCGACGGCCGCGAACAGCGCCGCGGTCCCCGCCTCCACCAGCGGGTAGCGGCGGGCGATCGGCGCCCGGCAGTCGCGGCACCGCCCCCGCAGCAGCATCCACGACAGCACCGGGACGTTGTCCCGCGCGCGGATCCGGTGGCCGCACCGCGGGCACGCGGACGGCGGTCGGGCGACCGACTCGCCGCGCGGCACGCGCCAGACGACGACGTTGAGGAACGAGCCGATCGCCAGGCCGAGGACGGTGGCGGTGAGGACGAGCGGGGCAGCGGGCACGGGGCTCCTCGCGGGTGCGGGTCGGTGGGACGTCCGTCGGAGGTCCGGGCGGGCGCGGCGGTGCGAACGCGCGGAGGTCCGGGCGGCGGGCGGTCCTGGTGCGGGTCGTCAGGAGTGCGGGTCGTGAGGAGTGCGGGTCGTGAGGCGTGCGGGTCGTGATGAGTGCGGGTCGTGATGAGTGCGGGTCGTCAGGCGTGCGGGTGGGTGGCGAGGTAGGCGGCCACGATCGCGGCCGGGAGGCGGCCCCGGTCGGCGACGCGCAGGCCGCGCTCGCGCGCCCAGGCGCGGACGCGCACGGGGTCCACGACCCTGCGGCAGTGCCGGCACCCGCGCTCGGCGGGGCCGGGCGGCGTGGCCGGGTCGGCAGCGGGGCCGGCCGCAGGGTCGGCTCCGGGCTCGGCCGGGGCTCCGGCGGCCGGTGCGTCCCCGGGCGCGGCCGGCGGCACCACGTCGGGTGCGGTCCCGGTCCCGTCGGGGCGGTCGGCGACCGCCGCGTCGAGCGCGTCGACCGCGTGGTCCGCGTCGTCCGGGCCGCCGGACCCGCACACCACCGTCCCGCCCGAGCGCAGCCACCGGGTCAGCGTGTCCAGGGCCGCTTGCACCGCTGCCGGTTCGGGCAGGCCGGGGTCGTCGGGCGGTGGGTCCGCGCGGGTGCCCTCGAGCGGGCTCGCCGGCGGGTCCGGCGCCGGGTCCGGCGGCCGGTGGTCGGCGCGGTCGGGCGGCGGGCTGGGCGGCGGGCCGGCGGGCAGGGGCAGCCAGCCGCACGTGGCCCGGTCGGTCGGTGGGGCGGTCAGGTCGGTCATCGGGCGCTCCGGTGCATCGAGGGGGAGGCGCGTCCCCGGCACCGGTTCGGTGGCTGGCGCCGGGGGAGCCGCGTCGCCGCCGCCCGGGCTCGCGGGTTCACCGGTGCAGGTCCGGCGCGACGCACGTCCTGCTTCCAGGGGTACTCGCACCGGAACCGCGCGCAAATGGCGGCCATACCTACTCAAATGCCTTGTCCGCGCGGTGTACCGGGTCCCTCGTCCCGGGTCCCGGCTCCGGTGCTGGATGTGCGGTTAGCCTCGACGTGCGATCGCGGGCGACAGCCGCAGCGCGGGACCGCACGTCACAGCAGCCGACGATCGGAGTGCAGCCATGGCCCCTCGACCGACGACCCACGACCGTGCCGCGACCCGTGCGGCGGACGGCTCCCCGCAGGCCACGCGCCCCGCGACGCCGGTGTCCCGACGGCTGCGCGGCCTCGCCGCCGCCGGTGCCGTCGCACTCCTCGCGGCGTGCGCCTCCGGGCCCGGCTCCGCGGGCGACGCCGGGTCGCCGACGAGCGGACCCGCGACCCAGTCGCCGACCCCGGTCCTCGCGCTCGTCGCGGGGTCGTCGGTGGTGGGCCTGCCCGACGGCCTCGCCGCGCCGCCGGTGGACGCCGTGGCCGGTGCGGCACGGACGACGGACGACGCGCTGCTCTACGTCGTCACCTACGGGTCGGGCAGCTGCCCGGGCATCGCCGACGCTACGACGACCGACCCCGGGGACGGGACCGTCGCGGTGACCTTCCCCGAGCCCGGGGACGGGCCGTGCACGATGGACTGGGTCCCGGCGACGACGGTGGTCGCGCTGCCGGACGGCGTCGCGTCGGACGGCGAGCTCACCGTGCAGATCGGCGACCTCGGGCAGGTCACGCTGCCGGCCGGGTCGGACGAGCCCGCGTGGGTGCAGTCGGAGGGCTGAGCCCCGGGGCGGCGGGACACGCCGGGCTGCGTCCCCAGGGTGGGGCGCGGGCTGGCGGCGGGACAGGGCGGGCTCGCTAGAGTCGGTGGCTCAGCCGCGCACGACCGTCCCCGACCCGGGAGCACCACCGATGCGCGCACGCCCCGACAGCCCGCCGCCCCGCGCGGACCACGACCACCCCGCCCCGCCCCGTGCCGGCGAGGGGGACACCGACCCGCCCCCGCCCGGTGCGGCGCACGCCGGGAGGCGCCGCGCCGCCCGGGTGCTCTCCGTCCTGCTCGTGGCGGTCGTCGCGGCGGGCTGGGGCGTCCTGCGCGAGCGCGACGCGCGGGCGGCCGAGGCGCACGACCAGGCCACGGAGGCGCTCGCGGTCGCGGCCGGGCTGCTCCGCGACGCCCGGCACGAAGGCCGGTCCGCGCTCGCGGGCTCGGCCGGGCGCGTGGCCGACAACGCGGTGCGGACCGACCTCGCCGCGCTGCTCGTCGACCTGCCCGCGACCGCGCCCGACCCCGACCTGCCGCGCGCCGCGGCGACCACGTGGGCCCTCGCGCAGTCCGAGGCCGCGACCGACCGCGCGGGACTGATCGCCGAGGCGGCCTCGGCCGTGCGGTCGGCGCAGGACGCGTGGGAGCACGACCGTGCGCGCGACGCGCACGCCGAGGCGGTGCAGGCGCTGACGCGCCTCGCGGACGAGGCCCGCGCGGCGCTGGCGGCGTCCGAGGGGCGCGTGCTCGACCACGCCGTCCGGGAGGTGCTCGCGGCGGCGCTCGCGGAGGCGGACGACGCGCTCGGCTCGCCGACCCCCGAGGGCACCACGGCGCTGGACGCCGCGGCCGGCGCCGCCCGGGGGCGCGCCGACGCGCTCGCGGTCGCGCGGGC
>NZ_JAHVCI010000058.1:0-23839 GCF_019265565.1 Cellulomonas sp. PS-H5 | reverse complement strand
CCCCCCCCGCGATTTCAGGAAATGGGGCTGAGCGGGGGGCGGGTGCTGCTCGGTGAGGCGATGCCCGCCAGGTGCCGACTGTCGCCTCGGGGGTCAGTGAGGCTGGTGCGGTACGTCGCCCGCCGCGCCGATCTCGAGCTCCGTCCGGCCCGAGGACACGGGCAGCGCGTACGTCCGGAGCACTTCGGCCATCTGCCCGACTCGCTCGGGTTCCAGGCGCCAGAGGACCTTTCGACCGTGCCACCGGTCCTCGGGCAGATCAGGAACGACGACGCCGGCGCGCTGGAGCTCGGTCAGGTGCTTCTGGATGGCCGGCCTGGTCGCTTCGACTCGCTCGACGAGCTCGGCCACGCTGGTCGGTCCGGTCAGGTCCAGGTGGCGGATGATCTCCAGCCGGGCAGCGCTGCCCAGCACCCCGATCACCTCTGCCACGTCGTCGGGCAGAGTCGGCGGGCGGGTCAGGCGCGGCACAGCCACATCATCTCGGACGACATCGCGGACCCGACCCGGTTCGGCGGCGCGGGCGTTGCGCTCCAGTCAGTCGTGGCGCCGGCGTGTCCTGCGGGCGAGCTCGGGCGGCAGCAGGTAGGACCCGATCGCCTCGGTCGCGTCGAGCACCGTGTCCTCGTCGATGTCGTAGTTGACGCGCATCCCGTGGCGCTGCCCGGCCGGCTCCGTCGCAACCACCAGACCGACGGCTTCCAAGGCGAGCAGCTGCCGGCGGATCGCCTCGGGCGTGACCCCGGTGAGGCGGGAGATCGTCCCGCTGGACGTCGGACCAACCCGCGCGAGGTGGTGGATCACCGCGCGCGCCAGAGGCATCGCGAGCGCGTCCAGGAGGGCGGCTTCGTGCTCTGGCAGGTCGATCGGCGGCCGGACGATTCGGGGCACGCGCCGATCCTCGCCCGGGACGAAGGACCAACCCCCTCAGTCCCAACCGTCTGTAGGGTGTTCGGCGGGCGTGCCCTTGCTACGACAGGGCCCCGGCCTCTGGGGAGAACGACATGAGCATGGACAACGGCGAGATCGCGGGCTCGATGCCCGTGCTTGCGGAGCCGCGGCGTCGATCGCGCGCGAGGTGGGTGATCGCCGTGGTGACCGCCGCCGCGCTGGTCGTCGTGGGAGGCGGCGCGGGCGTCCTCGTGTGGAACGCGGGCGAGAACTCCCGGCACGCCGAGGCGATGGAGCAGTGGCAGCAGGCGCTCGACAGGCTCGAGGCGGACCTGGCCGCGGCGGAGGCCGTGGCCGACGACCTGGCTGCCGTCGTCGAGGAGTCGAGCGCCGCGCCCGTCGTCGAGGGGGTCGTGCAGGCGGTCGACGTCGAGTCGGCCGGCGGGGACGACCTGGCCGCGTTCGCGCTCCTGGTGGCGGAGAAGCGTGAGCTGGACCTGAGCATCGACCCTGGGCTGTCCCGCGCGCAGAAGATCGACCGGGCCGGCGAGGTCGTCACCGCCGTGGAACTCGCCCGGGGAGACCTGGCACGAGACGTCGGGGTCCTCCAGCTCTCGGTGACCTCGAACCGCGTGGCCCACGTCCTCGCAGACGTCCTGGAGCCCGCGGCGACCGATCTGGACGCCGCAGTCGCCGCGGTGGGGGAGTCGCTGCCGGCGGCGCAGGAGCACCTGGCGGCCTCCGAGGGCGACACCCTGGACGACTCGGCGCGGGTCGCACTGACGGGGGCGATCGACTCCGCTGCAGCCGCGGTAGAGGTGGCCACCTCTGAGGGCGTCGAGCCTGGGCGCGCCCTGCTCGACGACGCCGTCGGGCTCCTGGCGGACCTCGCCGCCGCGCTCGACGACGCCGACTTCGCATCCGTCAACGCCCTGATGGCGCGGGCCGACCAGACGCTCGAGGGGTCGGCCGAGATCACCGCAGCGCTACCCGAGCACGCGGCCGAGCTGCGCGCGCACGTCGACGCGCTCGCCGGCGCGCGCGACGCCGTCACGCAGGCGCAGAACGCCAAGGCGGCCGCCGCGGCAGCAGCGCGAGCGTCGGGCGGCACCAAGAACACCGGCGGGTCGCAGACCCGACCGGGAGGCTCGTCGACCGGGAACCAATCCGCTGGCGCTTCGGCGCCCGCCGCCAAGGGCGGATCAGGTTCCTCGGGATCGTCGGGCAGCGGGTCCACCTCCGGCTCCGGAGGCGGATCGTCAGGCGGAGGCACCTGGGTGGAGGAGGGCTCCGGCACGTGGTGCGACACCACGGACACCTCTGGTGCCGACGGAGTCGGAGGGTGGTGCTGATGGCGGGCTGACCCGACGTCGCAGCGAGCGAAGGGAACCTCGCCCTGAACAGGGCGAGGGCCGGTGCGGTAACACCGGCCCTCTGCTTGCGCGATCCCTGAGAGAGACGACCACCTGGCGGGGCGTGTGCCCCGGGGAGGCTTTGACGTGCAAGCAAGGCAAGTTTGGCATGCCCGAAGAGGGCTGAGTATGGGCCTGGCGGCCCTACTCCTGGCCCCCCTGATGCTGGTCGCCGGGCTCAACCCGGCCCGCGCGGCCGCGCTCGGCCCTGGAGTGACGATCTACCCCGCCGGGTACGGGGCCGTGCACCTGGGCCCGTACGAGACGCCAGCAGGGGTCGACGACTCCGTCGGCTACTGCGTGCAGGCCCGCATCTACCCGCCGAGCGGCACCGACACGATCGCGTCGACCTCGCTCTTGGCCGACCCGGTGCTGGCCTACATCTACTCCCAGCGCCGCTACGCCACCGACGATGCGACCGCCGCGGCCGTGGGATACGAGACCCACATGCGCGGCGAGCTCCCCGGGTCGATGGCCGGCGGGAACGTCGACACCGTCCGCTCGCTCATCGCCGCCGCGACCCCGCAATACGTCAAGGACCGTGCGGCACAGCTCGTCGCCGAAGCCGAAGGACTGGCGGGCCCCTGGCGAGCAGCAGCTGTGGGAACCGCGTCCGGGTCCGGTACTCGCACCGGGTCCATCGACCTCCCGCCGATCATCGGACGCGGCGGTGCACCGCTCGTGGGCTACCCGATGACCGCAACGCTCAACGGTCCCGCAACGTTCAACGCCACTGGCACCAAGACCTGGGCGGGCCTGTCACAGGCAAACACGATCACCCTCACCTGGACCGCCGAGCCCGGCGCGACCGGTGATGTGACCATCAGCCGCCGGATCGAGAACCTGCCGCGGCAGACGCTGACCTACGTCCACCCATCCGGACAGCGGCAGGCTCAGCTGACGTACGGGCTTCGTACGCCGCAGGACCCTCAAGAGCTGACGACGCCGGGGCCGACGTTCCGCGCAGTGGGTGACTTCCGGCCGCAAGGGGTGTCGTCGGCGCCGGCGTTCGTGGATGTCGGCGAGGAGCTGGTGGACACGTTCGTCCCGCAGGCGCACCCCGAGGACCAGTGGGTGTACGTCGACGGGCGCCCGGTGCCGGTGACGTACTCCTACGACGTGTACGACGTGGGCTCGACCCCGATCCCGGAGTCCAGTTCGGCGCCGTCGGGTACGCCGGTGTTCTCCGGGACGGCGGTCGCGACCGGGGGTCCTGGTGTGCCGATCACGGTGAGCGCTGGGCTCGCGTCGGAGCCGATCACGTACGTGTACGTGTGGGGGTCGTCGAAGCAGATCCAGCCGGCCGCGTGGCGTGAGTACGTCAAGGACGTGGTGTGGACCGACGGGACGAAGTTCGACGAGACGACCGTGGTCCGGGCGCCGCTGGAGCACTTCTCGCAGATGCGTGAGTACAACGTGGAGCTCGGCGGGCGCGCGTTCGACGAGGTCACGATCTCCGGGTTCCCGGACGACTACGGCGAGTTCGACGGGATCGGGCCGTTCGGCCCCGACGGCGACCTGGCGGACTTCACGGTCTACGGCCCGAAGACCGACGGGTACTTCACCGAGCCGGAGGTGCCCGAGGGCACGCCGGTGCTGATGAGCACCACGCTGCCGGCCCGCAACGGGACGTATGAGGTCGGGTACGGCGAGGACGACCAGATCGTCCCGAACCAGGCCGGCTGCTACGTCGCGATCTACTCCTACGCCGGCTCAGCGCGCGTGGCGCCGTTCTCGAGCCGGGCGGACGACATCCGTGAGCAGTTCTGTGTGCGGGACGACCCCTCGATGTGGCTGGACATGATGTCCACCGCCTCGCAGTCGGCGAAGGCCGGCGTCGGTGAGATCGCGGACACGGTGATGATCATGGGGCCGGCGTTCCCGACCGAGGGCGCGACCCTGACCTGGGAGCAGTGCGCGTGGGTCCCCGGCGAGGAGCCCGGCTGCGAGAACCCCGTGGTGACCCACGAGGTCGACGTGCCGCGCACCGGCGCGTACATCCACCCGGACCTGGCGACCCCGAGCATCCACGACTTCCCACCCGGGACGCTCGCGGTGCACGTGGGGTGGTCCCCGGTGCTGCGGGACCGGGCCGGCATCGAGCTGATGCGCGAGCCGTGGGGCACCGCCTCGCAGACCACCCTGGTCACCGCGGACCTGCCGGGGATGGCTTCGACGGCGACGTCGAGCGCGACCACGGGTGACGAGGTCCGCGACGAGGTGACGTTCACCGGTGAGAAGCGGGCGGACTGGACGCTGCGCTGGGAGGCCTGCTGGCTGGATGCGGACCTGGCCTGCCCGGAGGGGACCGCGTTCGCGATGGGCGAGCCGGTGACGCTCGACCCGGAGGTCGACGTCTACCGCACCCCGGCCTGGGAGGTTGAGGTCCCGGCCGGCACGCCGCCGGGAGCGCGCCTCTATCTGGGGTGGGTGCCGGTGGTGACCGATGCGCTCGGCGTCGAGCTGATGCGCGAGGACTGGGGTGTCGGCGCGCAGACCACGGTGGTCGAACATCCGCTGCCGGAGATGGTCAGCAAGGCCACCGACCGGGGCGTGGTCGGCGTCGACACCTCGCAGGACCAGGTCGTGATCACCGGCCCGGTGCTGGCGGGGTCTCGGCTGGTGTGGAACGCCTGCTACTCGCTCGTCGGTGACTCCGGCTGCCGTCCGGACGCCACCGTGATCGAGCCCGGCCCGGTCGTCGACGCCGCGCCCGAACCCGGTGAGGAGCCGGACGAGGGCGGCGAGCCCGGGGAAGAAGAACCCGCCGACGAGGTGGGGGAGAGCGCCCCGCAGGTCGGGATCGTGCTCCCGGAGCTCGCCGTCGGGGAAACCCTGGAGCTCGACGGACCGGAACTGGCACTGACCGACGGCGGCCTGCCGCCGCACGAGGGCCTGCAGCTGTCGTGGATGCCGGAGATCCGCACGCCCGAGGGTGAGGTGCTGATCGCCGAGCCGTACGGGACGCCGGAGCAGACCACCAAGGTCGACTACCCGCCGATCGAGACGGTGACCACGGCGTACGCGGAGTCCGAGGACGGCCCCTGGTACGGCGACTGGATCGGTGACCGCGTGAGGGTCACCGGGGAGATCCTGCCCGCCGACTCGGTCACGGTCAGGCTCTACGCCTGGCCGAACGACGGGCCGCCGGTGTGCGAGGGCGAGCCGCTGGCCGAGGTCGACCTGGACCTGGTGCCCGGGGTGAGCGACTACGACACGGGACTCATCTACGAGACGCCGCGTGACCGCCCGGACCTCACCTACGGGTTCCAGGAGACGACCGTCTCCCGGGACACCGAAGTGGTGTCCGAGTGCGGGCTCGCCGACGAGACCGTCAAGCCTCAACCTCGTGCGGCTGAGGACTTGGCGGCGGCCGCCGACGACGAGGCCTCGGCGCTGGCGAAGACCGGCGCCGGCCGGGTGCTGCTGATGCTCGTCGTCGCGGCGGTGCTCGCGATGACCGGTGGTTCGATCGCCCGCTGGTCCGAGCAGCGGCGGACGGCGGGCGCGACCGGCTAGCGCCCACCCCAGCTCCTGCGCCGGCGGCGTCGTGCCGCCTCCCCTCGGCTTCCGTGCCGCCGGCGCAGGACAACACGGCCCCGATCGCCCGGGGCCGGGCAGGCACCCCGTGGGTAGGGGCGGGGCCTGCCGTACGTCACCCGCCGGCGGGTGAGCCCTACACCCCCACCCGCCGGCCCCCCAGCCGTGCATCTGAGACCACCCGAGCAGGAAGGACCAGCAGGCCATGTACGACGCGATCGCCGAGGGCGGGACCTACCGCACCGAGGTGTGGCCGGACCCCGGCGCGCACGACACCGTGGACGCTGAGGGCTGGGTCGTGAACTTGCGGGTCCACCGCAGGCCCGATCGGAAGACTCACCCGGCCGAGTTCGTGCGGCCGGTCACCGTTCTGATCCTGGGCAACCCGCCGATGACCGACGTCTGGGCTAGCACCCGTCTGACCCCGGACGACGAGGTGACCGTCGACCTGCTCGGGGCAGGGCGCGTCGTGCGTCGATACCCTCCGCTGCCGAGCGAGCTGCGAGTCCGGTTGGACTCGCTCGCGCACGACCCGGTCTCGGTGTGGGTGGAGGCGCTCACCGTGCAGGCTCGGGTCCGGCTCGGGCGCCCGGCGCCCGACCCGACCACGCTGCTCGGTCAGCCACGCCACCGGATCACGGGCACGTGGTCCGCGTGAGCGACACCGGCTCCGCAGGCCGCGCGACCGCCCCGGAGGGCGCTCAGGCACCAGCAGCGACAACAGCCATGCTCCTGGCCGCCGCCGCGGCCGGCGTTGGGCGGTCACGACGACGCGCGGCCGGGCGACAGCTGGTCGACGAGCTGGCCGCGTGGGTGGGGCTGCTCGTCGTGCTGGCTCCCGTGGCGATCGTGGCGACCGCCGTGTGCGCGTGGGTCGAGCTCGAGGCGATCGACGAGCTGGGCATCGAGTGACCCCGCGCCCTTCGCGGGGCGCTTCATCTATCGAATCGGTCTGGGGACTGATGGCAACGAACGTGCAGATCACCGCGTCGTCGGCGTCGTGCGCCGGCGTGCGCTGGTGCGTGCGGGTCGTGGTGCCGCTCTGGAACCGGGAGGGCGCCGGCGGTCCGGGTTGGTTCCCCAGACCGATGGCCCGGCCGTCGGCGTCCTCCCGCCTGACATCGGTCGCCTCGGGGGGCGGCCGTGAACTCCCGGGCGCGGGGTGCCCATCCCCTAGCTGCACCCCGCGCCCGGGCTCCTGGGGGTCGCGGTGAGCGCGGCGGCTCCGGCGTCGGCCTACGAGACGCTGCAGGGCCTGGTCGGCCCGACGGTGCTGCCCGGCCCGCGCCGCGGCCGCCGTCTGGTGCGCGCGGCCGTGGCGGGGTTGCTGGTCCTGGTGCTCGGCGCCGGCGGCACCGTGGGCTGGCGGTGGTGGCAGCTGCGCGAGGCCCGCACCGGGTACCTCCTGGCGATCGAGGCACTGTCGGCGGCGCTGGCGGGTGCGCACCTGGAGGCCGAACGCGCCCGCGAGGTCCTGGACTCCGTCGGTGAGCAGGTCCTCGACGCCGACCTCACGGTCGATCTGGCCGGTCTGGTCGACCACGTCGCCGCCGGCCGGGCTGAGGTCGTGGCGTCGCAGCGGCTCGGGAGCTGGCCGCGCGAGCGCGTGGTGTCGATCACCGCGGCGCTGCGCTCCGAGGCGCGCGAGGCACGCGAGCTCCGCGAGCAACTGCAACTGACACGCGACTCCCTGACCGCGTCCCACCACGACTGGCTCGTGGCCGCAGCCCTCGAGCGGGTCAGCAAGGCCGGCGAGGACCTGACGTCCGCCGTGGAGCAGGCAACCACGCTGCTCGCCGACACCGAGGACCGGGTTCAGGACCCGGTTGTGCGGGACGAGCTCGCCGCGGCGATCGAGCACGGGGCGGCACTGCTCACCGCCGGGGTCGAACCCGGGACTGCGCTCGAGGCGCTGGAGGCTGCTGCGGCGGACCTGGGTACCGCGCGTGAGCGGGTGCACGCGGCCGCGGCCGCGGTGAGCGAGTCGCACGAGGCGTGGCAGGCGGCGCAGGCTCCGCCGGCGAGCACCGGCACCGGCTCGGGGTCCACGGGGGGCTCGTCCGCAGGCCAGGGGAGCGGGCGCTCCGGCGGGTCGACCTCGGGCGGCGGCGGCGCCAGCGGGTCGGCCGGGCCGACCGCGCCGGGCGGGTCGACCGGGGCCGGGGGCGAGTCGGGCGGGTCGGGTGGGTCGACGCAGCGGGTGCTGAACCCGGGGCGCGCGGTGTCCGACGGGACCCCGGGGAAGGTCACCGTCACCGCGACGACGTCGTGGGCGGCCGCCTCGGTGACGGCGACGGTCGCCGGCGTGACGCTGCCGATGGTCAGCACCGGGACGGGGTCGTACTCGGCGACGTTCACCGGGCTGCCGGCCGGAGACCACAGCTGGTCGGTGACGGCCGACGGCCTCACCGCGCACGGGTCGAAGGCGACGGTGTTCTGATGCGCGCGCTGATCGCGGGGTTCGGGGCGCTGCTCGCGGGGCTGCTCGTGGTCGGGGGAGTGGTCCTGGACGACGAGCCTCGCCCGGTCGAGGACTCGGGAGGCTCCGGGGAACTGAACCTGGATGCGGTGCCCGAGGAGTTCCGCGCCGCGCTGCTCGACGCCGCTGGACGCTGCCCTGGGGTGTCGGGGCCGCTGCTGGCCGCGCAGATCGAGGTCGAGTCGGGCTGGAACCCGGCGGCGGTGTCCCCGGCCGGGGCGCAGGGGATCGCGCAGTTCATGCCGGGCACCTGGCGGACGTGGGGCCGGGACTACTCCGGCGACGGCGTCGCGGACCCGTTCAACGCGACCGACGCGATCGGGTCGCAGGCGGACTACATGTGCCACCTGCGGGACCTGAGCGACGCGGGCCTGGCGTCCGGGGCGATGTCCGGGGATGCGGTGCAGCTGACCCTCGCGTCGTACAACGCCGGGCCCGGGGCCGTGGCCAAGCACCGCGGCATCCCGCCGTTCACCGAGACCCGCCGGTACGTGGACCGGGTCCTGGCGGCGGTCGCGAAGTACACGCTGACCGGAGACGACGGTCAGTACGAGGGCCAGGGCCCCGGGGTGTCGGCCGATGGGACCTACCGGGTCTCGATGCCCGGGTCCGGGCACCTGGACCCCTCGACGCTCTGCGAGCTGTCGTGGTCGCCGCGGATCCTGCTGCGCTGCGACGCCGCCCAGGCCCTTGAGCGCCTGAACGTGGCGTACACGGACCGGTTCGGGGCGCCGCTGGGGGTCTCTGACGGGTACCGGGACTACGCCTCGCAGGTCGCGATCGCCGCCGCCAAGCCGCACCTGGCGGCCAAGCCCGGCACCTCGAACCACGGGTGGGGCCTGGCGGCCGACCTGATCGGTGTCAGCCCGGAGGGCTCCGAGCGGTACCGGTGGCTGCGCGAGCACGGCCCCACCTACGGCTGGCAGCACCCGTCCTGGGCCCGGATCGGCGGCTCGAAGCCGGAGGCATGGCACTGGGAGTACGTGGGAGTCCGCACATGAAGCACACCAAGACCGCCCTGGCCCTCGCCCTGATCGTGGTGACCACCACGCCGGGGTGCACCTCGCCGGCGCCCGACCCGGCGCCGACCGCGTCAGCGAGCCCGTCACGGACCAGCACGGCTCCGGACCCCCGAGCGACCGCGCCGGCGCCCACCACCGCTGACCCCGCGCCCGAACCGGCGCCGGAGCCGGCAGCGGTGGAGGACCCCTCGGTTGTCGCGGACCGGGTCGCGGGCCTGCTGTGGGCCGCGGACACCCGCACCGACGCATCCCCGGCCGACACCGCCCGCCGGGCCGCGCCCTGGCTGACGCCGACGGCGCTGGAGCAGGTGACCTCCGCACCGGCCATCGACGCCGACTGGCTGGAGCTGGCCGCGCACTCCGGCAGGCGCCTGGCCGCGGTCGACGACGTCGACGAGCTGGTCGGACGCACACCCGACACCACGACCGTCGCGGTCCGCACGCGCGGGGTGCGACTGACCCCGGTCAGCGAGGACGGGTGGACCGGCGAGCAGGCGTACGTCGTCGCGACGTTCCGCCTGACCCGCACACAGGTGAGCGCGCCGTGGCTGGTCGACGACGTCGAGGCGATGTGGGCGCTGGACCCGACCGGGGACGAGTACCGCGAGTAGCGCCGCACGACGGCGGCAGAACACGACGAGCTAGGGGAAGCGCAGATGAACCTGATCTGGCCCGGGTCGGCCTACGAGGCAGACGACGAGGAGGTCACAGCCAAGGTGGCGGCGACCGCGCAGACAGCTGCGCCGCCACCGGCGCCGGCCGAGCCCGCGGAGCAGCCCTCGCCGGCTGGGAAGGAAGCCGGTCCACGCGGCGGGCCGCAGCCCACATCGGCCGGCACGTTGCTGGCCAGCAAGACCCCCGGCGACCCCACCGACTCGACCGCGCAGAGCGAGGGCCCACCGGCGGCTGCGGCCGCAACCGCGCCGCCGGCGCAGGCGGACGTCGCCACCCCGGTGCGCGGCGTGCCGGTCGCGCCGGTTCCGGCGTGGGACCACGTGCTCGCCGGCGACCCGCCACGCACGTCGGTCTCGGCGGACCTGCTGGCGAGCCCGGACCCGGACGCCGCGGCCGCGGCGGCCCCGCTGACCGGGTGGCGGCGCGCGGTGCGCATCGCCAGCCTCGGGATCGTCCGACCTCGTCCCTCGCGCGAGGCCCGCGAGCTGGTCGCGGACACCGCCGCGGTCGGCGTGCAGCTGGCGGGCGCCCGCACGGTCATCGTCGCCAACCCCAAGGGCGGCGGCGGCAAGACACCGACCGTCGTCGGGCTGTCTGCGACGTACGGGTGCGTGCGCGGCGGGCGGGTCCTGGCCTGGGACAACAACGAGACGATGGGCACCCTCGGGGTCCGGACCTTCCCGCAGCGGTACGCCACCACTGCGGTCGACCTGCTGCGCGCCCTCGGCCACCTGGAGGGCACCGGGGTGCGCGCCGGGGACCTGGCCGCGTTCGTCCGGCACCAGGCCTCGGGCCGCTTCGACGTGCTGGTGTCCGACGAGGACCCCGCGCGCATGAGCCAGATCGACGCCGCGGCGTTCGCTCGCCTGCACGACCTGCTCACCGGGGTCTACGAGGTCCTGGTCGTCGACACCGGCAACAACGCCCGCTCCCCGAACTTCCTCGCGGCCGTCGACGTCGCCGACGCCCTGGTCATCCCGCTGTCGCTCAAGCCCGACAGCGTGCTGTCCGCGGGCCGGCTCATCGACCAGCTGCGCGCCTACGGCCGCGGCGACCTGGTCGAGCACGCCGTGACCGTGATCTCCGACAGCGGCGAGTCCGGCCAGGCACCGGCGGACATCGCCCGGTGGTCGGCGTTCTTCGAGGAGACCACCGCGGCGGTCGTGCACGTGCCGTTCGACCCGCACCTGAACGTCGGGGGGCCGATCACGTTCGACCAGCTCGCCCCGGCCACCCGCCGGGCGTACCTGCGCGCCGGTGCCCGTGTGGCTCAGGTGCTGTCCACCCGACCCGGCCAGCGCCCCGGCTGGTCGACGTTCCCCCTGAAGGAGACGAACCGATGAACACCCCCCTGGAGCTCACCGCGGCTGTGGCCTCCCGCCTGCCGGCCGACATCCCCAACCCCTTGGACAACGTGACCCCGGACCTGAACGTGTTCGGGGTCAAGTTCACTGGCGCCGTGCAGCTCGCACTGGGCGGGCTGTGGGCGGTCGTGCTGTTCTACACGGTCGCCGCGGTGATCATCGGCCTGGCGAAGTGGGCGTGGGCGAAGAAGGTCTCCCACAACCGTGAGGCGCTGGCCGAGGGCGCGAACGAGTTCAAGCAGGCCCTGGTCGTCTTCGCGATCGCCGCGATGCTCTCGCTGATCATCGGTGCGGTCCTGATCTTCGCGCAGCAGGCGAACGGCTGATGCGCGGCGGCAAGGTGCTGCTCGGCACCGGCATCGCGCTCGGACTGGTCGGCCTCGGACTGCTGGGCGGCCGGCTCGTCGATGGCGGCTCCGACGAGCCGCCGCCCGCTGGCCCGGGCGGCGTCACCCAAGAGGCACCCACGGCCGAGGTCGACGCCGACGGTCGGTACCTGGTCGCCTACGGCTCGGGCGGGTCCGACCGGTCCTCGACCGGCGTGCCGGTGGGGTTCGACCCGGACTGCGGCAGCGCGATCGCAGCGGCGGCGTCCTACGCGGTGGCGGTCATCACCCCGCTGGTCGACCCGACCGGCTGGGACAGCGAGTCCTACACCGGGATGCTCGAGGAGCTGTCCGCCGGCCTGCACGCCACGGCCGGCGAGCACTCCACCGAGCACCTCCTGGAGGTGCTGGCCACCGCGCCGGCGGTCGCCAGCGCGGTGCCCGACACCCGCATGTACCCGACGGACTCGCTGTTCCGGGTGCGCTCGTGCGTGGAGGGGACGTCTGCCGGGGTGGATCTGGCACTGGTGACCGGCGGGACCGCCGCGGGCACCCCGTTCGGTGGGGTGATGCCGGTGGCCGTGGACCTGGCGTGGCACGGCGAGGACTGGCGGCTGGTCACCCTCGACCCCTTCGCCCAGTGGGACACCTGGCAGACGATGACCACCGCCCCGGGCGAGGGGTGGACCCCGCCGGTGGACGCGCGGGGGCGTGCGGCGATCGCGGCCGCCGGCGGCGCGGGGTGGACGGAGTTCACCGATGCCGGCGCGTAGCCCTCGTAGTCGCGCTCGGGCCGCGTGGGTCGCGGTCCTCGCGGTCCTGGTCTGGGTCACCGGCGTCGGGGCTGCTGCAGCCGCCCCGACACCGGCAACCGCCCCGGTGAGCATCACGACGACCTCGCAGACCGCTGGCATCGGTGAGCAGCTGGTGTGCGGGATCCTCGGCACGATCAACCCGATCAACGGGATGGTGTGCGGCGTCGGGCAGGACATCGTCGGCGGCGTCCTGCAGAACCAGGACGGCGGGGACGGCGAGAAGTCGTCGGCGGGCGGGTCGTCGCTGGTGTGCACCGTCGCCCCGATCGTGAGCCCGGTGCTCGGCCTGGTGTGCCCGGTCCTGGTCGACGGGGTCGAGCAGGTCGCGAAGGTCGCGGGCCTGGTCCTGAACCCCGAGCGCGCCTACCAGCACTTCGCGAACGACCTCAAGGAGGACGCGATCACCTGGTTCACCAGGTCGATCTCGTACGTCGTCGACGAGACCACCTTCGACGCCGGCGCCCAGTGGTGGCGGGAGGCCTACGCCGCGACGGCCGGGATCGGCATGGCGGTCATGGTCGTGATGATCCTGACGACGCTGCGGCGTGCCGCCGTCGGCAAGATCGGGCCGGCGAAGGCATCGGAGGTCATCACCCAGTACGTCCCGGTCGCGGTGCTGATGATGATGTTCGGCCCGCCGGTCGGCTACGTCCTGGGCCGGATCACCGGGGGCATGAACGCCGGGATCCTGAAGTGGATGGGCCCGGACGTGGTCGACATGTTGACCAACGGCGCCGTGTTCACCCAGATGACGGCCGCCTCGGGGTTCGGCATGGGCATCGGCATCCTGATGTTCCTGGTGCTGCTGCTGGCCTCGCTCGGGGTGTTCGGGACGTGGCTGACGCAGTCCCTGTCGACCCACGTGATCGGCGCGGTGGGCGGGGTGGCCTGGGGGATGAGCGTGGACCCGCAGTGGCGGCCCAAGGCGCTGCGGGTGGTGTGGCTGTTCGTCGGCCTGCTGTTCGCCAAGCCGGCCGGGCTGCTGGTCATCGGGATCATCGCGAAGTACCTGGGGAACATGGACCCCAAGGGGGGCCTGGACGACCCGACGCAGCTGCTCGTGCAGGGGCTGACGTTCATCATCGCTCTGGTCATGATCGCCTTCTCACCGTGGGCGGTGATGAAGTTCTTCCCGCTGCTGCCAGACGGCAGCGAGTCGGTGAACTCCTCCGGCCCGACGGTGGCGACCTCCGTCGCCGGCGGCATGGGGTCGATCGCCACCACGATGCTGATGCTGCACGCCCGCGGCTCCGGGGGCGGCGGCGGCGGTGGTGGTGGTTCGGGCGGCGGCTCGAGCGGTGATGCCCCCAGGTCGGCCAAGAGCGGCGGCGGCGGCGCGACCAAGCCCAAGTCCGGCGGGCAGGAGCAGAACCCGGGCACGGGCAAGCAGCCCGACAAGAGCGGCTCGGGCGCTGGCTCCAAGAGCGGCGCCCGCTCGGGCGCGACCGGAGGCGGCCGCGGGAGCAGGGCGTCGAGGAACGGCGGCACCGGGGCGGGCGCCGAGCGCGACGGCGCGCCGCCGGACCCGGCGACGTCGACGAGCCCCGCCGCGAAGGGCGCTGGGGGCCTGGGGTCGAAGCACGCGGGTGCTGCGCGGGCCGGCGGTGGTTCGGCGAGCGGGGCCGGCGCGACGGGCGGCAAGGCGGCTTCGGCGGCGGGAGGTGCTGCGACGGGCGGGGCGTTGCTGGCGGCCCAGCTCGCCGCTGCCGGCGTGACGGCGGTAGCGAGCAAGGCCAAGGAGGCGTCGGCTGCTGCCGCGCCGCAGACCGGAGGTGGTGAGCAGTGAGCACGCCCGACCTGATCGACCGGCGGGTGCACCTGGGCGGTGCGACCCGTTCGCGCGGGATCCTGGGCGGCACTCGGTCCGGGTTCCAGTGGACCGGGATGATCGGGTGCCTGGTGGTGTCGCTGATGCCCCTGGTCGGGGGAACCCTCAGCCTGTCCACCGTTCTGGTCGCGGTGGCGGGCGCCGCGGTGTCGGTCGGGGCGTGGACGCCGTGGCCGGGGATGCAGGAGCGGTCGGCGGTGCTGTGGGCGCTGTGGTGGCTGCGGTTCTGGGTTCGGCGGCGGCGTGCGATGTCGGTGTTCGCCCTGGCGCGCGACGGCAAGTCCGCACCACCGAGCCCGCTCGCCCCGCTCAAGGCCCGCGAGGCCCCCTCCGGGTTGTCGGTCGTGCGGCATCACAGCCCGGGCCGGCGGGCGTTCCAGACCGTTGCGTGGGAGATGGTCGGCGCCCGCGCGGGGTTCGACAACGACTACATGCTCGGCGCCGACCAGGAACGGTTCGGCAAGCTCGCCGCCGCGTGCGTGACCGCCGAGCCGCGGGTCGTCGGGCTGCAGCAGGTGTCGCGGGTGGGGTCCTACGATATGGCCGACCACGTGCACTGGATCGCCGGGAAGATCCCGCCGGGCACGAACCAGCGGCTCATCGACTCCTACGTCAACCTCCTGGACATCGGGGGCGAGCAGTCCGACCAGACCCGCACCTGGCTCGTGGCGCGCGTCCGTGACGCCGGCCTCGTCGACGTCGCCGACGACCTGGACGACGACGATGACGACCTCGACGCCGACGAGCGGGTGCTGCGGTCGGTCGAGCAGATCGCGGAGTCCGTGAGCCAGCTCGCGGCCATGCAGGGCATCCAGCTGCGGGCGCTGACAGGTCCGCGCCTCGCCGCGGTGATCCGCGGGCTGCAAGACCCCGATCACCCGCTGGATCAGACCGCAGGCATGGCCTGGGACTCCGCGTGGGCGCCGTGGGAGACCTGGCACCCCCGGCACATGGTGGTCCACGGCTCCGATCGTCGATGGTGGACACGCACCGCGGTGATCCCCGCCGACGCGGTGGCACCCGGGGCACTGCCGGCGGACTTCTTGTGGCCTCTGATCGGGTCGATGACCCCGACGCTGGTCCGCACGGTCAGCACGCACGTCGAGCTGATCCCGGCGGACAGGGCCCGGTCCAAGGCCCGCGACGACGTCACGGCCGACGGCACCGCCGCGATGGAAGCGGTGACCAGCTCGGTCGACGACGGCGGCGCCGGCCGCCAGCTGTCGCTGTCCGAGCAGCACCTGGTCGACCTGGCCGCCGGCAGCGGTCACCACGGTGCCGCTTGGGTCGCGACCATCACGATCCAGGCGCCGTCGCTGCGGGACCTGGCGCGCGCGAGCAAGCAGCTGGCCACCGCGGCCGAGGAAGCCGCGATCACCCGGCTGGACTTCGTCGACGGATGGCACGACGGGGCGTTCTGCACCACGCTCCCGCTCGCGCACGGGATGGGTAGGACCCGATGAGCACCCCGACCACGACCCACGAGCCGGTGGCGTCCAGCACCGCCGCACCCGAGACGGCGACTCCTGCCACACCCGGAGCCGGTCCCAGCGACAAGGACCGGCAGCGGCGGGACAAGGCCCGCGCGCGCCGGCTGCACAAGCACCTTCGCCGGGCGCGGGTACGACCGCGGATCGCGCTGCTGAACCGGTGGGGCTGGTACGAGCTGCTGCTGACGGCCGCGTTCTCCACCACCCGGCAGATCGGAGCGCTGCACCTGGGCACGAGCGCCGCACCGACCTCTCACCGCGGGCTGTTCGCCGGCCGGGACTGGCACCACCGGTGGGCGGTGTTCCTCGACGTGTTCACCCTCTACCTCGACGGAGGGCTGAAGAACCCGAACATCGTCGTCGTCGGTGACATCGGCGCCGGCAAGTCCTCCTTCATCAAGACCCTGCTGGTGATCCGCGCACTCCTGCTCGGGCGTCGGGTCGTCATCGTGGACAAGAAGTCCCAACGTCGCGCGGACGGCACCGTGGAGGGCGAGTACGCACTGCTCGCCCGCGAGCTCGGCGTCACCCCGATCCGGTTCGCCACCGGCGGCGGAGCCGGCGGGTCCCGGATCAACCCGCTGGACCCGGCGATCGGGGCCGGGCAGGTATCCCGGTACGAGCTGCTGCGCGCGATCCTGGCCGAGGCACTGGGCCGGCCGATCCGCCCGCTCGAGGGGCGGGCGCTGCGGATCGCCGTCGACGTCGCGATCGCTGACGCCGAGGCGGGTGGTCAGGTCGCCACGATCCGTGAGGTCATCGCTCAGCTCGCCGACCCGGGACCGAGCGCCCAGGGGCGGCTCTCGCAGTACGAGTCGCTGGAGGACCTCGCTGGGTGGGGCCGGGAGGCGGCCGCCGAGCTGTCCCGGATGGTCGAGGAGGACCTGGCCGGGCTGGTCGACGGGCCGACGTCCCCGGACATCAACCTGACCGCGGGGCTGACGGTGTTCGACATCTCGGCGCTGCCCGAGGACGGGCCCGCGGTCCCGATCGTCATGGCCATCGTGAATACCTGGCTGCGCGGCACGCTGGCGGCGCAGGCCGACACGGTGCCCACGGTGTTCGTGGTCGACGAGGCCGGGCTGGTCATGGAGGGCAGCTTCGCGAAGGTCACCCGCCGCAACCAGAAGGTCGCCCGCGGCGAGGCACTGAGCAACGTCAGCGGCATGCAGCACGTCTCGGACACCCAGGGCGACCCGTACGCCCTGGCCACGTTGCGCGAGGCCGGCACCGTCGTGGTCTACCGGCAGGAGAAGCCCGACGAGGCCCGCGCCTGTGTGCAGACCTTCGGACTGCCCGCGCAGTGCGTCTCGCTGATCCAGACGTTGCCCGACGGGGCGGCGCTGGTCCGTGTCGGTGGCGGCAAGCCGTTCGTGCTGAACCACGTGCGTTCGGACTGGGAGGTGTCGGTGGCGAACACCGATGACGCGATGACCTCCGAGGCGACCATCGCCCTGCACGACGCAGGAGAGGCGGCATGAGCGCCCCGGCACCGACGCGACCGCCGACGTCGGGGTCGACCGCGGCGTTCGTCGCGATCATGTCGGTGATGGCCGCGGTGGCGCTGTCGGTGCTGCTGCTGCACGCGACGATCGCGCTGACCGCGCACGCCAACGGTCACCCCGCGCCCCCGCTCGCGAGCACAGCCCGAGCCGTGGTCGCCCGACCCGGCGACCCCGTCAGCGCCCTGGGCGAGCCGATCGGGCCGACCTGGCCGCCGTACGCGCTGTGGGGCGTCGCGCTCGGGCTGCTCCTCCTCGCAGGGTGGCGGGTGCTGCTCGCCTGGGGCCGGCGCCGGTACCGGGAGGCGCCGACCAGCGCGAGTCTCGCGGCGGCGGCCGACGTCGCGCCGCTGCAGGAGCAGCAGGCCGTCGCGACCGCGCGGCGCATCGGCGGGGACGCGGTGGCGAACATGTCATCGCAGGACCTGGTCGTGCCGCTCGGACGTGTCGGGTCCAAGCGCATCTACCTGCAGCACGAGCTCAGCCTCCTGGGCATCGCACCTTCGCGATCGGGCAAGACCTCGAACTGCGTCATCGGGTGGGTCCTGGACGCCCCGGGCCCGGTCATCGCGACGTCGACGAAGAGCGATGTGCCGTACCTGACGATCCTGGCGCGCCGGCGCCTGGGCGACGTGTACGTCCTCGACCTCCGCGACATCACCGGGTGGCCCGAGAAGGTGTCCTGGGACCTGGTCGGCGGCTGCGAGGACCCTTCCGAGGCGGTCGCCCGCGCCACCGCGATGGCCGGCGCTGCGCCCTCGGGCGGCACGACGAACGGCGACTGGTTCAACGCACTGGCGGCACGCGTGCTCGGGTACCTGCTGCACGCCGCAGCGCTCAAGCCCGGCGGCACCGCCCGCGACGTCCTGGCCTGGGCCAGCGACCTGGACAACCCCGAACCGGTGGACGCCCTGCGCCAGCTCGGCGTCCCGCGCCCGACCGAGGACCGCCCGGACACCTCCTCTTGGGCGGACCTGCTGGCCTCGCAGACCAGGAACGAGTCGGAGCAGACGGTCGGGTCCATGCAGATCACCCTCCTGGGCGTCCTGGAACCCCTGTCGGACCCCGCCGTCATGACCGCCGTGTGCCCGCAGCCCGGGACCACTCCGTTCGACGTGAACCACTTCCTGACGACCCGCTCGACGCTGTACCTGCTGTCCAAGGGTGGCCGCAAGAGCGTGGCCCCGGTCATCACCGCGTTCGCCGACATGATCCTGCGCACGGCCGACGAGATGTCCCAGAGGCTGCCCGGCGGCCGGTTCTGGCCTCCGGTCTCCCTCGTGGGCGACGAGATCGCGAACATCGCCCCGCTGCCCGACCTGGATCAGCTGATTTCGGACTCCGGCGGGCGCGGCATCTCGGTACGGATGATCGCCCAGACCAAGGCTCAGCTGGTCAAGCGGTGGGGCCGTGAGCAGACCGAGGCCATCTTCGCCGGCGTCAACGCGCTCCTGGCGCTCCCGTCGATCACCGAGCCGGACGTCCTCCGTCACCTGTCGTTCCTCACCGGACAGCACCGCGTCGCCCGGTTCTCGGTGACCGAGAGCGACGGCCGCACCAGCGCCACGACTTCTGGTGAACGCGAGAACCGGATGGCCGAGGACGAGATCCACAACATGCCGATGGGCACCGCCCTGCTCATCGCGGGGAACATGCCCGCGGTCCACCTGCGACTGACGCCGTGGCAAGAGCGGCCCGACGCCGACCAGCTCCGCCAGGACAGCCTCGAGGTCGAACGGCTCACCGGAAGGCGGATGGAGCAGTGAGCGAGCACCTGCCGGGCGGCGCGTACGTCACCCAGGACGACCTGGTCGCCGCGCTGCGCACCGTCGGTGCCGAGCACGACGACCTGAGCAGGCAGCACACCGACCTCGCGGGGGCGGTGCGGGATCTCGCCGGCGTGGTGACCAAGATCGCCGGACGCGTCACCGACCTGACCGACCACGACGTCGAGAACGGCCGCGCCCGCTGGCGGTGGCGCACCCTTCCGCCAGGACCAGCGCGCGAGGGCCTGTGGCACCAGGTCGCTGCCTTCGTGGGCTGGTACAACGCCCGCTACGGGCACGCGGCGCAGTCGGTCGCGATCTGGCCGTGCTGGCCGGAGCATCCGGCCGCCGTCGAAGAGCTCACCGCGCTGATGGTCGCCCACGACGCCGCCTACGCCGGCGAGGACCCCACAGACGCGATCATCGCCTGGCACGACCGGTGGCTGTGGCCCGCCATCGACCGGCTGCACGCCCGCCCGGGCGGGTTCCGCAATTGCACCGCCACCACCCACGACTTGCGGCACACCCTCGACGTACCCGCCGCGACCGCCGAAGCCCTCGCGGTTGCGATCGCCGCCGACGCGCAGACAGCCACTCCGGCACCCGGACCGGCGACCGACGCGCTGGAGGGGCCGCCCCTGGGCGAACCTCCAGCTGAGGAGGACCGGTGAGGATCACGGTCTACTCCAAGCCCGACTGCGTGCAGTGCGACGCGACCTACCGCGCCCTGGACAAGGCCAGCCTGCAGTACGAGATCGTCGACATCACCACCGACGACGTCGCCCGCGACTACGTCATGGGCCTCGGGCACCTGCAGTCGCCCGTCGTCGTCGCCGACGGCCAGCACTGGTCCGGGTACCGCCCGGACCAGATCACCGCCCTGGCCGCGCGCCGGACACCGGGGCCGGCATGAAGCCGGGTATCGCGGTCGACCACCTGCTCACCGCCGCCCTGTGGTCCCGGTCCGACGCCGAGCGGATCCGCGCGGCGCTGCCGGCGTGGTGGGCAGCGGCCGCCGGCGGCCTGCGCCCGGCCCTGGCAGCACTGATCCACGACCACGACACGCACCAGGCAGCCGACGTCGACGGCCACGAGCGCGCGGCCGCGATCCTCGCGTGGATCCTGCGCCGAGCCGGCGAGGTCACCGAGGCCGCCGAGCAGCACCAGCGGTGGAGGGAGACCGGGCGCAACGGTCCCGAGCCGGCGCACTGGTCCCGCGACATGGCCCTGGCGATGCACGGCCCCGCGCGCGGGCTTCCGGACCCGCGCCTGCTCACCCTGGCCGCCAGGGTGGCGCCGCTCGCCGTCGAGCTCGCCGCACCCGACCGGCACACCACCCACTCCCTGGCCTACCTGATCGCGACCGCCCGCACCGACCCGCCCACGAGAGGACGACCCATGCTGCTGACCACCACCGTGACCTTCGAGGGCAACCTAGCCGCCGACCCCGAACGCCGTACCTCAGCCGAGACGCAACGCCCCTACGCCGACCTCGTCGTGCTCGTGAACGAGCCCGGCGAGCAGGTCGACGAGGACGGCAAGTCCACCAGGCCCGAACCCACCCGCCATCGCGTGCGCGTCCCCGGCCCGGCCGCGGAGCACGCCGCCGCGTGCCTGCAGTGCGGCGATCGGGTCGTGGTCACCGGCAGGGTCGTCACCGACAGCTGGACCGACCCTGAGACGCAGCGCAAGCGCACCGCGCCCCGGGTCATCGCCGACGCCATCGGGGTGTCCCTGCGGTTCACCCCGGTGCTCGTCCAGCGGACCACCCGATGACCGCGCCCACCACGGTCCGCGGACGCCTCACTTCCGCCGGGCGGTGGATCAACGCCTCGATGACCAGGTGGCTGGACCGGCCGGTATGGCCGACGGGCCTGCGCCGGCGAGATCTGATCGTTCACCGTTCGCGCACGATCGGGCTGAGCGCCGTCGGCGCGATGGCGACGTACACCGTTTGGTCAGCGATCGGGCCGGCCACGGTGGCCTACGGTCGCGACCTCGTCAGCGCGCTGATGGTCGCGGGCCCGCGGGCGCAGGACCGGGCGATCGCGATCGTGATCGGTGTGTGGCTGCTCGCTTGGTGGATCGCCCGAGCGGTCAGGTCGGCGTCCTCGCGGCGGCTGGCCGCACGGATCAGCCCACAACCCCCGATCGTCACCGTCGGGGCCGCGCAAGCGCGCGGTGTGAGCGCAGTGGACGAGCGGGTCGCCCGGCACGAGGCGGCGCACGCGGTGGTCGCTCATGCGATGGGAGCGACGCTCCTGATGGTGCGCGCGGTGCCGAACGACGAGAGCGCCGGCCGGTGCAGCTGGTCGGCCAAGAGCGAGAAGTGCGCCTCCGACGAGGCGTGGCGCGAGCTGTGCTCCGCGGTCGCCGGCGCGGTCGAGGTCACCGAGGGCGCTCACGCCTGGCCGGGTTCGCGAGACGACTGGGGCCAGGCAGCGGCGGCAGCCATGTTCATCGCGTCGAGCGGTCAACGGCCAGTCGGCTTCGCGGGACCGCTGAGCGTCGATCGCCTGCTCGAGGCGGCGCGCGGGCACGCGGCCGCACTGCTCGCAGCGAACGCTCCCGCGCTGGACGAGCTCACCGCGGCGCTGGTGGCGCGCGGGACGTTGGACGGCGAGGACGCGGTCGCGATCCTGACGGACGTGAAGCCGGCCGAGACGGGGCGGTGAGGGGCGTGCTGGCCAGCTGCGACGTCAGCGCGGCCGCGGTGGTGTCGGCGGTCCGGCGGCACTTCGGCGCCGAGCGCGATGGCCTCGGTCCGGAGTGGGCCGCGCTCGAGGAGTTCACCGGCAGCCCCGGCGGGTGGGGCATGTCCCGCCGGGCCGACCTGTTCCTGGTGCGGGCGTGGTCCGGCGCCCCCCGCGGCCACGAGCGGGTGCTCGTGGAGGTGAAGGTCTCGCGCGCGGACCTGACGCACGAGCTCGCCTCCCCGGACAAGCTCGCGGCCTTCGCCCGGTACGCGCACCGGGTCTACTTCGCGACGCCGGCAGGGCTGGTGCGTGACGAGGACCTGGGCGCGGGGGTGGGGCTCATCGAGGTCACCGCCGGCCGTGCACAGGTTCGAGTGAAAGCGGCGCGGCGGTCCGACGTCGAGCCACCTCCGACGGGGTTCATGGTCGAAGCCTTCCGGCGCGCGAGTCGAGCCGAGGCGCGCATCCGCCAGGCCGACAACGCCGACGCGCCCGCGCGGGTCGCACAGCTCGAGCGAGAGCTGGCGGTGGCGCGGCGCGCGGTCGAGACCTCGCGGGCCGCCGCGGACCGAGACCGTCAACGGCTCAGTCGGTGGATCAAGGCCGTGGCCTACGCCGGCGGCGTGGCCTGCGTGTGCGGGGCTGCGATGCGACCCCCACTCGACCTCCGCCGGCACAACCTCCGGCACGCCGACGGTTCGCCGTGCCCCCAGGCGACCTACGGCGACGCCGCGGAGCCGGACATGCTCGCCCTCGCGCGGCGGTTCGCCGCCCTCGGCACCACGCAGAACGCCGAGGCCGCCACATGACGCTGCCCGCGCCCGCGTACGACCCGGCCGAGCTGTTCGCCGACGCAGCGGCCCTCGCCGAGCGGGTCCCGGCCTGGGGGTCGGGCCTCCTGGCGCTGGTCGTCCTCGCTCGGGGCCGCCGCGCACGTTGGCGGCGCCGGGACCCGCAACGATGGTTCGACGCCTACCAGCGGGCCGCCGGTCGCGCGCGGGCCGGCGGGCGCTGCGAGTACACCGCCGCGTGGTCCTGGCAGCGCTGCCCGGCTGCGTCGGAGCAGGCCGACCACTTCCGACCGTGGGCACGCGGAGGAGCGACCGAACCGGAGAACCTGGTCGCCGCATGCGTCCGGCACAACCAGTCCAAGGGCGGCCGGATGCCCACGCTGCTGACCACCGCGGTGATCACCTGGCGCCGCCGTCGCTACTTCCCGGCCGGCGTCCCTCGCCGACCCGGCGCCTGGTACCGAGGGTCGCGGCGTTGAAGGCTCACATCGGGGCATCCCCGTCTCGTTCGAGCGACTGCTTACAGACGACATTCAAGTCGACGATGGCGTCGCGCAAGGGCTGGACGACGGACTCGGGCGGATCCTCGTCCGGAGCGCCGCCCTCGACGTTGCCCCAGAAGTGGTAGCCGTTCCACGCGCTCACGTACGCGCCCCAGGCCGCCTCGACGTCGCCGTCAGCCAGCAGCCGCATGCGGACAGTGATCTCGTCCATCGGGGCTAGGGACAGCGGGGCGCCAGGCGGCTCGGGCGACAGGTTGAACTGCTGCTCGCCGTTGAACGCCCAGACGGCGTTGAGCCTCCGATCCTGGTCGATGGCGTGTCCCAGAGCGTCGGCGTACGTGGCCAGACGATCCTGGCGGACCCGCTCCGCTCGCTCTCGTCGATGATTCTGAGCCGCTAGCCGCTCAGCGTGTCTCCGCGCCTGGGCAGCAGTGAAGACGGTCGCAGCAAGGCCAGCGAGAGCTACCAGGACGGTGGCGACCAACTCCGGAGTCATGAGCCCAAAGTGCCACACGCCCCCACAGCCCGAAGATCCTGCACGGGAGCGAGCAGCCGCTCCAAGGCTCCGTCCGAAACCGACCGTTTTCGGACGCCGGCGGCCGCCGCGCGACATGTGACTTTCTCCGGTGAGTGGCGGCGGTCTTCAGCCGCTCAGGGGCACGGTTAGTTGACTCCGATGACGAGGGTGCTGGCGGCGGCTTCGACGACGTCGTTGGTGATGGTCTGCAGCTCGTTGATC
>NZ_JAHVCI010000057.1:0-24080 GCF_019265565.1 Cellulomonas sp. PS-H5 | reverse complement strand
CGGTCGGGTCCGTCGCGCCGGCGGCGTGCAGCGCCGCGTCCGCCCGCGCGAGGGCCGCCGTGCGCGCCTGGGCCTCGCCGGCCTGGAGCGCGGCGTCCGCGCGGGCGAGGGCCGCGGTGCGCTCGGCGGGGTCGACCGGCTCCGACGGGACGGCGTCGTCCGCGGCGGCGAACCGCCGGCTGCGCCGGGTGGGCGGCGGGACGTCGCCGGGAACCGGGTCGCCGGGAACCGGGTCGCCGGGCGTGCCCGCGGGGGTCCACGCGGCGGCAGGAGCGGCGGGGGCAGCGGGCGCCACCGGAGCCGACGGGGTCGTCGCACCCGCGGGCGTCGTCGCACCCGCCGACGCACCCGCCCCGGCCTCCGCGTCGCCCCGTACGCTCGGCCACCGCGGCCGGTCGTCGCCGAACCGCCCGACGCCCGGCGCCGGCGTGCCGGTCTCCCGGCGCGCGAAGCGCCCGTCGGTGTCACTCATGCACGAACTCCTGCCGCCTTCCGGTCGGGCGCGGCCGCGTCAAGCCGCCGGCCCGGAGGTCCCGCGGCAGCCTAGCGGCCGAGCGACGGCTCCCGGCGGACCGGCACGGGCGGGCGCGCGCCGTCAGGCGAGCAGGTCCCGCCGCCGGAACGCGAGCACGCCCCCGCCGACCAGCG
This sequence comes from Cellulomonas sp. PS-H5, assembly GCF_019265565.1. Classification (NCBI taxonomy): domain Bacteria; kingdom Bacillati; phylum Actinomycetota; class Actinomycetes; order Micrococcales; family Cellulomonadaceae; genus Cellulomonas; species Cellulomonas sp. PS-H5. Next base: position 23,432 of record NZ_JAHVCI010000057.1, on the reverse strand, counting down.
CCACCGCGACCGCCGCGAGGACGAGCACCACGGGCCAGTCCATCGGCTCGGCGGGCATCCCCGGCGTGTACCGGAGCGGGGACGCGACGTCGCTGCCGTCGGGGAGCACCCCGCCGAGCATCGCGGTCAGCGCGACGTAGCCGAGGTACGCCCACGCCAGCCCGAACGCGCGGGGCGCGACCCCCAGGACGAGCACCGCCGCGCCGGTCACCGCCAGCAGCGCGGGCACCTGCGCGAGCGCCGAGCCGAGCAGCCGGGGCACCAGCGCGGGGTCGTCGAGGGTGCTCGCCGCCGTCAGGCCCATGACCAGCCCGCCGAGCAGCACCATGGCCGTCACCGCGCCGAGCACGACCGCGAGCTGCGCGCCGAGCCACCGCGCCCGGCCCACCGGTCCCGCGAGCACGTGCGCGGCGCGCCCAGCCGCCTCCTCCGCGCGCACCGCCCCGATCCCCTGAACGCCCGCCGCCGCGGCCAGCGCCACGGCCACGAGCAGGTACCGGGCCAGCGCCGCGTCCGCCGCCGCGGCCGACCCCTCGCCGAAGAACGCCCCGAGGGCGGGCTCGTCCTCGATGAACTGCACGACCTCGCGGGCCAGCACCCCGACGAGCCCGCAGATCGTGGCCACCCCGACGGCCCAGCCCGTGAGCGCCCCGGCGAGCCGGCGCAGCGTGACGGCCGCGATCCCCGTCAGCCGCGGCGAGGCGTGCGCGCGGCCGGGGCGCTCGGGCAGCAGGCCGTCGCCGAGGTCGCGCCGCTCCGCCAGCAGCGCGGCGACCCCGAACGCGGCGACGGAGGCGAGCACCGACAGCGCGAGCGGCCACCAGCGCTCGTCGACCCAGGCGCGGGTGGCCTGCGACCAGCCGAACGGGGAGAGCCAGCTCAGCACGCTGCCGCTCTCCGGGGCGCGGACGTCCCCGGCGGCGCGCAGCACGAACCCCGCGCCGATCGCGGCCGTCCCCAGCATCGAGGCCGTCCGGGCGTGCGTGACGAGCTGGGCGGCCACCGCGGCGGTCGCGCCGAACGTGAGCCCGACCAGCCCGCAGCCGAGCCCGAAGGCCAGCGCCCCGGCGGCCGGCAGGCCCGTGCCGACCAGCGCGGCGGCGAGCGCGAGCCCGATCGCGAGGTCCGCGAGCGTCACGACGACGACCGCCGCGAGCACCGGCGCGTCCCGCCCCACCGGCGTCGAGCGGACCACCTCCAGCAGTCCCGACTCCTCCGCCCCGCGCAGGTGCCGCACCACGAGCAGCACCGACATGATCGCGAGCGCGAGCGCGACCCAGGCGCCGAGCTCGTTCGCGACCATCGCACCGATCGTGTAGTCGTCGAGCCCGTACCCCGGACCGCCCAGCGCGGTCGCCGCGGGCGACCGCATGAGCTCCGCGCGCGCAGCGCGGGACTCGGGCGTCGGGAACAGGTCCGCCTCCGAGGACGCGGAGACGGCGGTCAGCCCGGCGACGGCGACCAGCCACACGGGCAGCCGCACCCGCTCGACCCGCAGCGCCACCCGGACCAGCGCGCCGGTGCCGGCCCAGCGGTCCGTCGCGCCCCGGGACGCCGGTGCCGCGGGCCGGGCGGCGGGCGTGGCCACGGCGGTCACCGCGGGCTCCCGACGGTCTCGCCGTACTCCCGGAGGAACAGGTCCTCGAGCGTCGGCGGGTGGGCGGTGACGCCCCGGACCCCGAACCGCGGCAGCAGCCCCAGCACGCCGTCCAGCGCCTCGGCGTCGACGTCGAGCCGGAGGTGCCCGTCGACGCGCGCGGGGTCGTGCACGCCCGGCGCGCCCTGCAGGGCGGCGAGCGCGGCGTCGGGGTCCCGCGGCGAGACGACGACCGCGGTCCGGGTCAGCCCGCGGAGCTCGTCGAGCGTGCCCGACCGCACCGCGCGGCCGGCGCGGATGATCGTGACCCGCTCGCAGAGCGCCTCGACCTCCGCGAGGATGTGGCTGGACAGCAGCACCGTGCGCCCCTCCCCGGCGGCCTCGCGGATGCACCGCTGGAACTCCGCCTCCATCAGCGGGTCCAACCCGCTCGTCGGCTCGTCGAGGACGAGCAGCGGCACGTCGGCGGCGAGCGCGGCGACCAGCGCGACCTTCTGCCGGTTGCCCTTGGAGTACGCACGCACCCGCACGGTGGGGTCGAGCTCGAACCGCCCGACGAGGTCCGCGCGGCGCCGCGGGTCGAGACCGCCCCGCAGCCGGCCGAGCAGGTCGATCGCCTCGCCACCGGTCAGGTTGGGCCACAGGTCGACCTCCCCCGGCACGTACGCCAGGTGGTGGTGCAGGGCGACGGCGTCCCGCCACGGGTCGGCGCCGAGCACCCGGGCCTCCCCCGCGTCGGCGCGCAGCATGCCGAGCAGCACCCGGATGGTCGTCGACTTCCCGGCGCCGTTCGGGCCGAGGAAGCCGTGCACCTCCCCCTGGCGCACGGTCAGGTCGAGACTGTCGAGCGCCCGTCGGCGGCCGAACGCCTTGACGAGGCCGCGGACCTCGACGGCCGCGCTGGTGGTCGGGTGGCTGGTCATGGTTCCTCCCGGGCGAGCTCGTCGAGGGCCGCCGCCAGCAGGTCGTGGTCGGTGAGCAGCGGCTCGGTCAGCATCTCCATCGCCGGGACGACCGCCCAGCGGGACAGCGCGGTGAACGCGGCGACGGGCTCGAGGGTCGGCGACGGCGCGCGGCCCGCCTCGGCGTCGATGAGCGCGAGCTGCAGCAGGCCGACGCTCTGGGCGACCAGGTACCGCGCCCGGCCCGCGGGGTCGACCGACGGGCTCACAGTGCCCGCCGCGACCCCGAGCGCCAGGTAGTCCGCCGTCGCGGCGACCATGTCCTCGACGAACCGGGACGCGAGCGCACCGCCGGCCGCGAGGCTGCGGACGACGTAGCCGAACACCGGCCCGTACTGCGTGAGGTCGGCCAGGTGCGCCATCGACTCGCGGGGCGTCTCGGTGGTGAGCGACGCCTCCTTCTGCGACCGGATGCGGTCCAGGACGTACGCGTCGCAGGCGGCCCGGAGGCCGTCCTTGGACCCGAAGTGGTGGATGACCAGCGCCGGGCTCACGCCCGCGTCGGCGGCGACGGCGCGCAGGCCGGCGCCGAAGCCGTCGTGGGCGAACCGCAGCAGCGCCGCGTCCCGGATCCGGGCGCGGGCGGTCAGGTCGTCGTCGGTCGTCGCTGAACGCACGTTCAGCAGACTAAACGCGCGTTCAGCACCACGGCAAGGGGGTCACGCGGGCCGACTCCCCGGCGGTCGGCGCGCGAACCCGGGCGCACCGTCGCGCACTGCTCCCCGAGGACGCGTCCCCGGCGTGTCAGCCCTCGGCGCGCGGCTGCACCCGCGCGGTGTCGGCGCGCGTGAGCCGCACCGCCTCGCCGAGGTCGGCCGCCTGCGCGACCCGCATCCCCTCCGGCGCCTGGCCCTTCTCCAGCGACCCGGCCGGCACGACCGCGTGCGTGAACCCGAGCCGCGCCGCCTCCGCGAGCCGGCGCGCGGTGCCGGTCACCGGGCGGATCTCCCCCGCGAGCCCGACCTCGCCGATCGCGACCAGCCGCGGCGGCAGCGCCACGTTCTCCCGGCTGCTGACGGTCGCGAGCGCGAGCGCGAGGTCGGCCGCCGGCTCGACGACGCGCGCGCCGCCGACGGTCGACACGTACACGTCCTGGTCCCCGACCTTGAGGCCCGCGCGCCGCTGCAGCACCGCGAGCACCATCGCGAGCCGGCTGCCGTCGACCCCGCTCGTCGTCCGGCGGGGGTTGCTCAGCATCGACGGCGCGACGAGCGCCTGCACCTCGGTGGCCAGCGGGCGCCGGCCCTCGAGCGTCACGGTCACGCAGGTGCCCGGGACGTGGTGCCGCTCGTGCGAGACGAACAGCCCGGACGGGTCGGCGAGCCCGACGATGCCCGTCTCGGTGAGGTCGAAGCAACCGACCTCGTCGGTCGGGCCGAACCGGTTCTTGGTCGCGCGCAGCAGCCGCAGCCGGGAGTGCCGGTCGCCCTCGAACTGGCACACCACGTCGACCAGGTGCTCCAGCGTGCGGGGTCCCGCGACCGAGCCGTCCTTGGTGACGTGCCCGACCAGCAGCACCGGCAGCGACCGCTCCTTGGCGGCGGAGATCAGGGCGGCGGCGACCTCGCGCACCTGCGCCACGCCACCCGGCGAGCCCTCGACGGCCGACGACGCGACCGTCTGCACCGAGTCGAGCACGAGCAGGTCCGGCTCGGTCTGCGCGAGGTGCCCGAGGATCGTGCCGAGGTCGGTCTCGGCCGTCAGCAGCAGCGTGTCCGCGAGCGCCCCGATCCGCTCGGCGCGCAGCCGCACCTGGCCCGCGGACTCCTCCCCGGTCACGTAGAGCACGGTGCGCCCGCCGGTCGCGGCGCGGCTGGCGACGTCGAGCAGCAGGGTCGACTTGCCGACCCCCGGCTCCCCCGCGAGCAGCACGACCGCCCCCGGCACCAGGCCGCCGCCCAGCACCCGGTCGAGCTCCCCCACGCCGGTGGGCAGCGCCCGGGCCGCCTCGACGTCGATCTCCGCGATCGGCCGGGCCGCCCCGCGCAGCGGCACCATGACCGCCGTCCGCGGCGCCGCCCCGCCCGGGCCCGTGTCCTCCGACACCGAGCCCCAGGTCTGGCACTCGCCGCACCGGCCCACCCACTTGGACGTCGTCCAGCCGCACTCGGTGCAGCGGAAGGCGGGCCGGGCGGTCCGGGAGGAGGTGGTGGTCGACACGGCCGTCACGCTAACGGGAGGCACCGACAGCCTCCGGCACCGCACCGTGACCGAATCGCGACGTCCACGCCGCGCGCACCGCACGCGGGGTGTCCCCGGCGGCCCGTAGGATCGCGCCGTGCCCACCACCACGCCGCCCGACGACCTGCTGCGGCACACGCTCGCCGCGGTCGCCCCCGGCACCGAGCTGCGCGACGGCCTGGAGCGCATCCTGCGCGGCCGCACCGGCGCGCTCATCGTGCTCGGGCACGACGCGACGGTCGAGAGCATCTGCTCCGGCGGGTTCGAGCTCGACGTCGAGTTCTCCGCCACCCGGCTCCGCGAGCTCGCCAAGATGGACGGCGCGATCGTCATGGACCCGGCCTCGCGCCGGATCCTGCGCGCCGCGGTGCAGCTGCTCCCGGACCCGACCATCTCGACGTCGGAGTCCGGCACCCGGCACCGCACGGCCGAGCGCGTCGCCAAGCAGACCGGCCTGCCGGTCATCTCGGTATCCGCGTCGATGCGGATCATCGCGCTGTACGTCGGCGAGCAGCGGCACGTGCTGGAGAACGCCGACGCCATCCTGTCCCGGGCCAACCAGGCGCTCGCGACGCTGGAGCGGTACAAGGCCCGGCTCGACGAGGTCAGCGGCACGCTCTCGGCGCTCGAGATCGAGGACCTGGTCACCGTCCGCGACGTGTGCGTGGTCGTGCAGCGCCAGGAGATGGTGCGCCGCATCTCGGAGGAGATCGCCGGCTACGTCGTCGAGCTCGGCACGGACGGCCGCCTGCTGTCGCTGCAGCTCGACGAGCTCACCGGCGGCATCGGCTCGGACAGCGAGCTGGTGATCCGCGACTACCTCGACGCGTCCCGCCGCGACGGCGACGCCATCGCCGCGTCGCTGTCCGCGCTCGACTCGACCGAGCTGCTCGACCTCGCGCTCATCGCGCGCGAGCTCGGCCTGCCGTCGGGCGTCGAGATGCTGGACGCCGCCACCGGCCCGCGCGGCTACCGGCTGCTCTCCAAGGTCCCGCGCCTGCCCGCGGCGATCGTCGACCGGCTCGTCGGGCACTTCAGCGGCCTGCAGAAGCTGCTGGCCGCGAACATCGACGACCTCATGGCGGTGGACGGCGTCGGCGAGCAGCGCGCCCGCGCGGTGCGAGAGGGCCTGTCCCGGCTCGCGGAGTCGAGCATCCTCGAGCGCTACGTCTGACCGGCACCACGTCTGACCGGCGCCACGTCGGACCGGCGGGTCGCCCCGGGGGTCACTCCAGCCCGAACACCACCGGCTGGGTGCTGACCCCGCCGAGCGCGAGCACGGCCTGGTAGGTCCCCGGCTGCGCCTGCGGCTGGTCCGGCGCGCAGCCCTCGACCGAGCGGGCGCGGTCCCACTGCACCTGGCGCTCGTCGGCCTGGTCGGGCGCGAGCAGCAGCTGCAGGGTCTCGCCGGTGGCGCAGTCGGTGCTGGCCCAGATGCGGTCGCTGCCCGAGGTGATGAGCACCTGGCGCTGCGCGTCGCCGGCGTCGAGCAGGCAGGGCGTGCCGCCGGTGTTGGTGATGCGGATCGTGAAGGTCGGCAGCTGGCCTTCCGGGTAGGTCGTCGCGTCGGCGGACATCTCGAGGCCGATCGCGCCCGGCTCGCACGCGGGGGTGCCGTCGGTCGTCTCCTCCTCGGTGGGTGCCGGCGTCGTCGCGCCGCCGGTGGGCGCGGCCGCGTCGTCCCCGCCACCGCCGAGCAGCGCCCGCACGCCGAACACCGCGAGCACCACGACCAGCACGAGCACCAGCACGACCACGGCCCGCCGGACCCAGTACACGCGCGCGGGCAGCGAGCCCTCCGGCCGCAGCACGCCCATGTCCCGGTCCCTCCGCTCGATCTGCCGCCCACGCTAACGCGGCGAGCCCCCACCCCCGGTCACCTCGGGAGGGACACGCGGGCAGGGGGCCCGGGGCGCACGGGCAAGCGGGCGGGAGGGCCGGCCGGCACGGGCAGGCAGGCGGGCGCGGGCGGTCGGGCGGGCGGGCGGGCGGGCGGCCTACGGTTTCCGGCGCGGCCCACGCAGATCCGCGTAGGCGGGACCGGGAAGCGGAGGCCAGGCGATTCGGCGCCCGCGGCCGCGGCGGGTGAGGATGTGCGCCGTGCCCCCGCCCTCCGCCGACGCGCCGCTCGTGGACCCCGCGATCGCCGCCGGGGTGCGGGCCGACGTCGTCGACTGGTTCGGCGCGCACGCCCGCGACCTCCCCTGGCGCCACCCCGACCGGACCCCGTGGGGCGTGCTGGTGAGCGAGGTGATGCTGCAGCAGACGCCGGTCGTCCGCGTCGAGCCCGCCTGGCGCGCGTGGACCACCCGCTGGCCCACGCCCGCCGACCTCGCCGCCGCGAGCCCCGCCGACGTGCTGCGTGCCTGGGACCGGCTCGGCTACCCCCGGCGCGCGCTGCGTCTCCAGGACTGCGCCCGGGCGGTCGTCGAGCGGCACGGCGGCGTGGTGCCGTCCGACGAGGACGCCCTGCTCGCGCTGCCCGGGATCGGGTCCTACACGGCTGCCGCGGTGCGGGCGTTCGCGTTCGGGCTGCGGTCCGTCGTGCTCGACACCAACGTGCGCCGGGTGCTCGCGCGGGTGGCCGGGGGCGCCGCGCTGCCGGCCCCGGCGCTGACCGTCGGGGAGCGCCGGCTGGCGGAGGCGTTCGTCCCCGCCGACGACGACGGCGCCGCGCGCTGGGCGGCCGCGTCGATGGAGCTCGGCTCGCTGGTGTGCACCGCCCGGGCGCCGCGGTGCGGGGCGTGCCCCGTGGCCGACCGGTGCGCGTGGCGGCTCGCCGGCAAGCCCGACGACGCGCACGCCCTGCGGCGCCGCACGCAGAAGTGGGCCGGCACCGACCGGCAGGTGCGCGGCCGGATCATGGCGCTGCTGCGCGAGGCTCTGGAGCCGGCGCCGGCCGAGGCGGTCGCGGCGGTCTGGCCCGACGACGTCCAGCGGGACCGCTGCCTCGCGGGGCTCCTGGTCGACGGCCTGGTCGAGCGGGTCCCGGGCGAGGACCCGGAGCGCCCGCGCTACCGCCTGCCCGCGGGGTCCTAGAGGTCGACGATCATCCGGGTGTTGCCCAGGGTGTTCGGCTTCACGCGGGCCAGGTCGAGGAACTCCGCGACCCCGTCGTCGTGGGACCGCAGCAGCTCGGCGTACACCTCGGGCGGCACCGCGGGGCCGGCGATCGTGCCCCAGCCGTGCGCGGCGAAGAAGTCCACCTCGAAGGTGAGGCAGAACAGCCGGCTCAGGCCGAGCTCCCGGCCGCGCTCGGTCAGTCCCTCGAGCAGCGCGTGGCCCACGCCCCGCCCGCGCCACGCGCGCGCGACGGCGAGCGTCCGGATCTCCGCGAGGTCCTGCCACATTACGTGCAGCGCGCCGCAGCCGATGAGCGTGCCGTCCGGCGCCTCGGCGACCTGGAACTCCTGGATCGCCTCGTAGTAGCCGACCAGCTCCTTGGCGAGCAGGATCCGCTCGTCCGCGTACGGCTGGACCAGGTCGCGGATGCCGCGGACGTCGGCCGGGCGGGCGGGTCGGACCCGGTAGCCGGGCTGGTCGGGCGGGGTGGCGGGGGTCGACGGCGCGGCGGGGTCGGTCACGCCCTCAACCTACGACGCGCACCGGCGCCGACGCCCGCCGGGTCCACGCCGGTGGTCAGCCCGCCGCGGCGGCCCGCGCGTCGGCCGGGGGCTCCGGCGCACCCGGCGCCAGCTCCGCCGCGCCGGCGCGTGCGCGGCGCAGCGCCGCGTCGTCGAGCCCGAGCACCCGCAGCGCGGCGTCGCCGACGAGGGGCGCCACGTCCCGGGCCCCGGCCTGACCGCCGGAACGCCGGGCCGTGATCACGGTCTCGACCAGCCCGAACACCAGCGTCGCCTCCGCGGGGCGGGCGGACTCGGGCCGGCCGAGGACCGCGGCGACCAGCGCGTCGTACCGCGCGCGCAGCCGTGACCGCTCCTCGTGGAACTCCGCGAACGCCTCGCCCTCCACCTCGGGCAGCTGCATGAGCCCGCCGATGTTCACCGGCCCGTGGGCGAGCCAGCGGGCGTCGGCGTCGCACAGGGCCCAGAGCCGGGCCGCCGGGTCGCCCGGGGCGTCCAGCAGCTCGTCGGCCAGGTCCAGGGACGGGCGCACGGTGTCGAGCAGGAGCGTCCGCAGCAGGACGTCCTTGCCGCGGAAGTGGTGGTAGATCGACGCCTGCTTCACCCCGGCGCGCTCGGCGATCGCGTAGGTCGAGGTGGCCGTGTACCCGACGCTGCTGAACAGGGCCGCCGCCGCGGCGAGCACCTCGCCCCGGGTGTCGCGGGAGTCCGCGGCGCGCGGACGCCCGGGCCGGGCGGCGGGACGCGCCGCGTCGGGGGTGGGGGCCGTCATGCGCGCGGACGGTAGCAGCCGCGCGTCACCGGGATGTTGCGCGCGCGACCGCCCCGCCGGCCGCGCCCCCGGCGCCCCCGCGTGCCCGCATGCCCGAACCGGCCCGCGCGAGCTCCAGCAGCCGGGCCGCCGTCCGCTCGTCGACCACCAGGTCGGTCATCGTGCCCGCCCGCAGCGCGGCGAGCAGCGGCACCGCCTTGTTGTCCCCCGCCACCGCGCAGAGCCGCCGCGGGATGCGCCGGAGCTGCTCGGGCGACGGTCCCGTCGCCCGGGCGTTCAGCGGCACGTCCTGCCACGACCCGTCCGCCCGCAGGAAGACCGTGCACACGTCGCCGACGACCGACTGCTCGTGCAGCAGCTCGACGTCGTCGTCGTCCAGGTAGCCGGCGGAGTACACGTGGCTCGGCACGGACCCGGTCACCGAGCCGACCGAGAACAGCGCGATGTCGGCCCGGGCCTGCTCGTCCAGCACGCGGCGCACGGACCGCTCGCGCCACATGGCCTGCTTGGTCTCCGGGTAGTCGAAGAACGCGGGCACCGGGAAGTGGTGCACGGTGGCGCCGAACGCGCTGCCGAACGAGGCGATCAGGTCGCTGGCGTACTCGATGCCGGAGGTCCGGGTGTTGGCCGCGCCGTTCAGCTGGACCACGACGCTGCCGTGCGTCGCCTTGGGCGGCAGCCGCCGGGACACGGCCGCCAGCGTGGTCCCCCAGGCGACGCCGAGGATCATGTCGGAGTCGAACCACGAGGCCAGCAGGCGCGCGGTCGCGCGGGCCACCTGGTCGAGGGTGTCGGCGGGCTCCCCGGAGTCGGGGACGGGCACGACGTAGGTGTCGATGCCGAAGGCGGCGGAGATGGACCGGCCGAGGCTGGGCGCCCGGGTGCTGGACGGGCGGAGGGTGATCTCGACGAGGCCCGTCTCCCGCGCCCGCTTCAGGAGCCGGGAGACGGTCGACCGCGAAGTGTGCAGGTGCCGCGCGATGACGTCCATCTTGACGTCCTGCAGGTAGTACATGGACGCGGCGCGCAGCACGTCCTGCTCCCGGTCGGTCATCGTCCGCGACCTCCTCGTCCGGCGCGTGCTGGGACCTCGGTCCCTGCACATTCGTGCACTGCGGTTGCGCGTCTGTTCGCGACGTGACGACGATAGCGAACAGACAGGACCGAGGTCCCAGTCTGCGGGGCCACGAGCGCCCGCGGCCAGGGCACCGACGGCCGGGAGGCAAGACCGCGATGGAGCTGACATGAGGACCGCAGCACTGACCCCTCGCCTGCGTGACGACGCGCTGGCGGCCCTGCGAGCGACCACGGAGGGCGGGCCGGAGCTCGACGTCCTCGTCATCGGCGGCGGCGTCACCGGCGCCGGCATCGCGCTGGACGCGGTCACCCGCGGCCTGTCGACCGCCGTCATCGACGCCCAGGACTGGGCGTCCGGCACCTCCAGCCGGTCCAGCAAGCTCGTGCACGGCGGCCTGCGCTACCTGCAGATGCTCGACTTCCACCTCGTGCGCGAGGCCCTCACCGAGCGCGACCTGCTCATCAGCGACCTCGCCCCGCACCTGGTCAAGCCCGTGCCGTTCCTCTACCCGCTGGAGAACCGCGTCTGGGAGCGCGCGTACGTCGGTGCCGGCATCGCCCTCTACGACACGTTGGCCAGCGTCAACGGCCGCAAGCGCGCGATGCCGCTGCACCAGCACGTCACCCGCAAGGGCCTCGAGCGCAAGTTCCCGGACCTCCGCCACGACGCTGCGGTCGGCGCGATCCAGTACTGGGACGCGAACGTCGACGACGCCCGCCTGGTCTCGACCCTGATCCGCACCGCCGCGTCCTACGGCGCGCACGCCGCGTCCCGCACCCAGGTCGTCGGCCTCACCACCACGTCGGGCGGCGCGGTCACCGGCGCCGAGCTCGTCGACCTCGAGACCGGCGAGCGCCTGACCGTCCGCGCGCGGCACGTCATCAACGCCACGGGCGTGTGGACCGAGCAGACCGAGTCGCTCGCGGGCACCGAGGGCGGCCTGCGCGTGCTCGCCTCCAAGGGCATCCACATCGTCGTGCCGCGCGACCGCATCGCCGGCAACGTCGGCCTCATCCTGCAGACCGAGAAGTCGGTGCTGTTCGTGATCCCCTGGTCCCGCTACTGGGTGATCGGCACCACCGACACCCCCTACGAGCAGGACCTCGTGCACCCGGTCGCCACCAGCGAGGACATCGACTACGTCATCGACCACGCGAACGCGGTGCTGTCCCGGCCGATCACGCGCGAGGACGTCATCGGCACCTGGGCCGGCCTGCGTCCGCTGCTGCAGCCGGGCACCAAGGAGGGCACCTCGTCCGCCAAGGTGTCCCGCGAGCACACCGTGGCCTCGCCGACCCCCGGCCTGACGGTCATCGCGGGCGGCAAGCTCACCACCTACCGCGTGATGGCCAAGGACGCCGTCGACTTCGCGATCGGCTCCCGCGCCACCACGCTGCCGTCCATCACGCACAAGATCCCGCTGGTCGGCGCCGAGGGGCTCGAGGTCCTGCAGCGCCAGGCCCGCGACATCGGCAGCCGGTACGGCTGGGACCGCGGGCGCATGGACCACCTCCTGCACCGCTACGGCTCCCTGCTCGGCGAGCTGCTCGAGATGGTGGACGAGGACCCGTCGCTCGGGCAGCCCGTCCCCGGCGCGGCCGCGTACATCGGCGCCGAGATCGCCTACGCCGTCACGCACGAGGGCGCCCTGCACCTCGACGACGTGCTCATGCACCGCACGCGCCTCAACTACGAGGTGGCGGACAAGGGCGTCAGCGCGCTGGACGCGATCGCGGACATCATCGCGCCGCGGCTCGGCTGGGACGACGCCACCCGGGCCCGGGAGATCGACGCCTACCGGCAGCGCGCCGCCGCCGAGCAGGCCGCCGCGGAGAAGACCGACGACGCCGCGGCGCAGGCCGCGCGCGACGCCGCGGAGGACCTCGCGCCGCTGCTGCCGCTCGACGCCGACCCGGTCCGGCCCGGCACCAAGCCGGGTTCGTCGCCCCACACCCCTGCCACTGCCGGTCCGGCAGGGACATGATCAGTACCACCTAGCGGTCCCCCGGCCGCGCCCCGCCCGGTCGGTCCTCGACCGGGCGGGACCCTGCGAGACAACGACGTCCGTCAAGAAAGAGGTCGACCGTGGAGTCCATCTCGATCGGAGAAGCGATGCTCTCCGAGTTCCTCGGCACCGCCATCCTGCTCCTCCTGGGTGCGGGTGTCGTCGCCAACGTGATCCTCCCGAAGACGAAGGGTTTCGGCGGCGGCTGGCTGCTGATCAACTTCGGGTGGGGCCTCGGCGTGTTCACCGCCGTCTACGTGGCCTTCAAGTCCGGCGCGCACCTCAACCCCGCGGTGACGCTGGGCATCTGGGCGGCCGGCAAGGAGGAGTTCGCCCCGGGCATCGAGGTGAACGCCGCCAACGGCTTCCTGTACATCGCGGCGCAGTTCGCCGGCGCCGCGGTCGGCGCGGCCCTGGCCTACCTCACCTACAAGAAGCACTTCGACCAGGACGCCGACCCCGGCATCAAGCTCGCGGTGTTCTCGACCGGCCCGGAGCTGCGCTCCTACGGCTGGAACTTCCTCACCGAGGTCGTCGCCACGTTCGTCCTGGTGTTCTGGGTGGTCATCAGCGGCAACACGCCCGCCCAGATCGGCCCGCTCGGCGTCGCGCTCGTCGTGGTCGCGATCGGCGCCAGCCTCGGTGGCCCCACGGGGTACGCCATCAACCCGGCCCGTGACCTCGGCCCGCGCATCGCGCACGCCCTGCTCCCGATCCGCGGCAAGGGCTCGTCCGACTGGTCGTACGCCTGGGTGCCGGTGCTCGGCCCCGCGGTCGGCGGCATCCTCGGCGGCCTCCTCGCCATGACCATCGGCTGGGTCGCCTGACCGTCCTGCCCTGAGCGGACGCCCGCCCGCCGCGCGGGCGGGCGTCCCCTCCGCCGCGACGCCCCTCGTCGCGGCCCGCTCGTCGCGGCCCGGAGGCCGCACCGTTCCCCGGCAGCGCCGCCCCCGCGGTGCCGCCACCCGCCCCCGGGCGGGGTCAGACCGACGCGAAGGAAGCACCATGTCCGAGCAGTACGTGATGGCGATCGACCAGGGCACCACCTCGACGCGGGCGATCATCTTCGACCACGGCGGCCAGATCGTGTCCGTCGGCCAGACCGAGCACCAGCAGATCTTCCCCAAGGCCGGCTGGGTCGAGCACGACCCGAACGAGATCTGGACCAACACCCGCGAGGTCGTCAGCGTCGCCCTCTCCCGGGCGAACAAGACCTACTCCGACATCGTCGCCGTCGGCATCACCAACCAGCGCGAGACCGCGGTGGTCTGGGACCGGACCACCGGGCAGCCCGTCTACAACGCGATCGTCTGGCAGGACACCCGCACCCAGAAGATCTGCGACGACCTCGCGGCCCTGGGCGGCGGCGCCGAGCGCTACAAGGAGCGCGTCGGCCTGCCGCTGGCGACCTACTTCTCCGGCCCGAAGATCCGCTGGATCCTCGACAACGTCGAGGGCGCCCGCGAGAAGGCGGAGCGCGGCGAGCTCGCGTTCGGCAACACCGACTCCTGGGTGCTGTGGAACATGACCGGCGGCGTCGACGGCGGCGTGCACGTCACGGACGTCACCAACGCGTCCCGCACGATGCTGATGAACGTCGACTCGCTCACCTGGAACGAGGAGATCGCGGCGGAGATGGGCGTGCCGCTCTCCATGCTCCCGGAGATCCGGTCCTCCTCCGAGGTCTACGGCCACGGCCGCAAGGGCGGCTTCGTCCCGGGCGTGCCGATCGCCGGCATCCTCGGCGACCAGCAGGCGGCGACCTTCGGCCAGGCGTGCTTCGAGGTCGGCACGGCCAAGAACACCTACGGCACCGGCAACTTCATGCTGCTGAACACCGGCACCGAGCCCGTCCAGTCGAAGAACGGCCTGCTCACCACCGTCGCCTACAAGATCGGCGACGCCCCGCAGGTCTACGCGCTCGAGGGCTCGATCGCGGTCACCGGCTCCCTGGTGCAGTGGCTGCGCGACAACCTGGGCATGTTCACCGACGCCCCGGACATCGAGTACCTGGCGTCCAAGGTCGAGGACAACGGCGGCGCGTACTTCGTGCCGGCGTTCTCCGGCCTGTTCGCGCCGTACTGGCGCTCGGACGCCCGCGGCGCCCTCGTCGGCCTCACCCGGTACGTCAACCGCAACCACATCGCCCGCGCGGCGCTGGAGGCCACCGCCTTCCAGACCCGCGAGGTGCTCGACGCGATGAACGCGGACTCCGGCGTCGACCTGACCGAGCTCAAGGTGGACGGCGGCATGACCGCCAACAACCTGCTCATGCAGTTCCAGGCCGACATCCTCGACGTGCCGGTCATCCGGCCGAAGGTCGCCGAGACCACCGCGCTCGGCGCCGCGTACGCCGCGGGCATCGCCGTCGGGTTCTGGAACGGCGAGCAGGACGTCCGCGACAACTGGGCCGAGGGCGCGCGCTGGACGCCGGACCTGGCGTCCGACGAGCGCGACCGGCAGTACCGGCTGTGGAAGAAGGCCGTGCAGAAGACCCTCGACTGGGTCGACGACGACGTGCGCTGACGCCGCGCCTCCCCCGCGGCTGCCGGCACCGGCAGCCGCGGGACCGTACGACCCGAACGGCCCCGTCCCCCTCGTCGCGAGGGGGACGGGGCCGTTCCCGTGCCGGGCTGCCGCCGGCGGGTCAGCGGTCGACGCGGGCCGAGCCGCCGCCGGCGAGCTTGAGCACCTCAGCCTTCGAGGCCATCGTCGTGTCGCCCGGAGTGGTCATCGCGAGCGCGCCGTGCGCGGCGCCCCACTCGACGGCGGTGGCGAGCGGCTGCCCGTCGAGCAGCCCCGCGGCGAGCCCCGACGCGAACGAGTCCCCGCCGCCCACCCGGTCGAGGATCTCCAGGCCCGGGCGGTGCGTGGCCCGGACCAGACCCTCGTCCCGCGACCAGGCGATGGCGCCCCAGTCGTTGACCGTGGCGCTGCGGACCGTGCGGAGCGTGGTGGCGATGACCCGGAAGTTGTCGAACTCCGCCGCGACCCGGTCGATCATCGCGGCGAACGAGTCGACCTCGATCTCGGAGATCTGCTCGTCGACGCCCTCGACCTCGAAGCCGAGCGCCGCCGTGAAGTCCTCCTCGTTCCCGATCATCACGTCGACGTGCCGGGCGATCTCCCGGTTGACCTCCTGCGCCCGGGCCGTCCCGCCCGTCGCGCGCCACAGGCTGGGGCGGTAGTTGAGGTCGTAGGACACGACGGTCCCGTACCGCTGCGCGGCGGTGACGGCGGCGACCACGGTCTCGGCGGCGGTCTCGGACAGCGCGGCGTAGATGCCGCCGGTGTGCAGCCACCGGACCCCGAGGTGCCCGAACAGGTGGTCCCAGTCGACGTCGTCCGGCGCGAGCTGCGACGCGGCCGTGTGCCCGCGGTCGCTGACGCCCACGGCGCCGCGCACCCCGAACCCGCGCTCGGTGAAGTTCAGGCCGTTGCGGACGTCGCGGCCGATGCCGTCGTACGGCAGCCAGCGCAGGAACGACGTGTCGACCCCGCCCTGCAGGATCAGGTCCTCCACCAGGCGGCCGACCTCGTTGTCCGCGAGCGCCGTCACGACCGCGGTGCGCAGGCCGAACGCCCGGCGCAGGCCGCGGGCGACGTTGTACTCGCCGCCGCCCTCCCAGGCGCGGAACTGCCGGGCCGTGCGGATGCGGCCCTCGCCCGGGTCGAGGCGGAGCATCACCTCGCCGAGGGAGACGGCGTCGTAGCGGCACTCGGCGGCGGGGCGGATCTGCAGGGGCATGGGTGCGCTCCTTCGGGGCGAGCGGGCGGGGGCGGGCGGGCGGGGCGGGCGGTCAGGGGCGCAGGCGGGTGGCGAGCGCGACGGCGTCGGCGACGAGCGTCCGCACCCCGGCGAGGTCGCCGGCGCGCACCCGGTCGCGCGGCACCATCCAGGAGCCACCGACCGCGGCGACGCACGGCAGCGCCAGGTACTGGTCGAGGTTGCCGGGGCCGACGCCGCCGGTCGGGACGAACCGCACGCCGCCGAACGGGGCGGCCAGCGCCGCGATCGCCGCGCTGCCGCCGGAGGTGCCGGCCGGGAAGAACTTGACGGTGTCGAGGCCGAGCTCGAGCGCGGCCTGCACCTCCGTGGCGGTCACCGCGCCGGGCAGCACCGGGACGCCGTGCTCCTGCGCGCGCTCGACGACCGCGCGGGACGTGCCCGGCGAGACGAGGTACTGCGCCCCCGCGGCCACGGCGTCGTCGACCTGCGCGGGCGTCACGACCGTGCCCGCGCCGACCAGCACGTCCCCGCCCCGGTCGGCGATGGCGCGGATGGCGTCCGCCGCGGCGGCGGTGCGGAACGTGACCTCGGCGACCGGGAGGCCGCCGGCGACGAGGGCGTCCGCGAGCGGGCCGGCGTCGCGGGCCTCGTCGAGGACCACCACGGGCACCAGCCGGTGCGCCGCGAGCCGGTCGAGCACGTCCGCCATGTCGAACTCCTTCGTCCTTGCGTTCCGCTGCGCGCAACGCGCGCTGCGCTGTGCGCACCGATCGTGGCACACGCCGGCGCACGGCGGCAACGCCGGATGGCGCGGGGGCAGGCGCGCGAGGGCGGCGCCCGCCGAGCTCGGTGGCTCTGCCGCGCTCGGTGGCTCTGCCGAGTTCGGTCGCTCTGCCGCGCTCGGTCGCTCTGCCGAGTTCGGCGGTTCCCGCCCGGTTCGGTGGCCCCGGGCACCGAACTCGGCTGGACCCACCGAACCCACCGCCGCGAGCGGCCGGCAGCGACCGCCGGCGGTCGGCGCTCAGGCCGGGGGCAGCGCCAGGCCCGGCGGGAGCAGCGGCGGCACCACCGCGCGGACGCGCGCGTGCACCTCGGCCCGGCGCTCGGCGGTCATCCGGTCCGCCGGGGCCGTGACGCTGAGCGCCGCGACCGGCCGGGACCCGCGCAGCAGCGGCACGCCCAGGCAGGCGATGCCGGGCTCGTTCTCCTCGACCTCGACGGCGTAGCCGCGGCGACGGGCGGCCGCCAGCTCCTCGGCGACGTGCTCGACGTCGACCCGGCCCGCGGGCTGCACGGCCCCGACGTACCCGTCGAGCGCCGCCGCCGGGGTGTCGCCGAACGCCAGCATCGCCCGGCCGAGCGCGGTCGTCGCCGCCCAGTTCCGCCGGCCGACGGCGGACCACACCCGCACGGGCCGCTCGGGCTCGACCTTGTCGAGGTACACCACCTGGGCCCCGCTCAGGACGCCGAGGTGCACGAGCTCGTCCGTGGCGGCGCAGAGCGCGACCAGGGCCCCGTGCAGCCGGGCCGGCAGGTCGTCCTCCGCGAAGTACCGGTCGGCGAGCCCGAGCGCGGCCGGCCCGAGGCCGTACCGCCCGGTTCCCGGGTCCTGCGCGACGTAGTCGCGGTGCCGGAGCGCGGCGAGCGAGCGGTGCACGGTCGTCTTGTGCACGCCCAGGGCCGCGGACAGGTCCGCGAGGCTCGCACCGGCCGGGCCCGCGGCGGCGACGGCCTCGATCGTCCGGAGGGCGCGGTCGACGCTCTCGACCGGCGACGCGGCGGCTGCCGCGGTGCCCTGCGCGCCCGCGCCGCTCGTCTCCTCCGCCACGGCGCCCACCCTACGGGCGGCGCGGGCGGACCCGCGCCGGCCGGCCGGGCCCGGGCCGTGCCGGCTCGCGGGCCCCGGGCCGCGTCACCCCCCGAGCGCCGTGATGAACCACCGCGCCACCGTGAAGTAGATGACCAGCCCGGTGCCGTCGACGAGCGTCGTGATGAGCGGCCCCGAGCCGACGGCCGGGTCCAGCCCGACCTTGCGCAGCAGCAGGGGCAGCAGCGACGCGATCATCGAGGCCCACAGGATGATCGCCCCCGCGGAGACGGCGACGGTCAGCGCGACCTCGCCCCCGACCCCCATCGTCCAGGCGCGCAGCCACCCGACCGCCGCGATCGTGACGCACACGAGGAGCCCGGTCGTGACCTCCTTGCGGACCACCCGGCCCGCGTCCCGCAGCCGGACGCTGCCCGTGGCCATCGCCCGGATGACGGTGGCGGTGATCTGCGTGCCCGCGTTGCCGCCGGCACCGATCAGCAGCGGCACGAACAGCGTCAGCGCGATGACGGTCTCGAGCTCGTCCTCGTAGTGCTGCAGGACGCTGCTGGTGATCGTCGCGGTCACGAACAGCACCAGCAGCCAGACGATCCGCTTGCGCCACAGCAGCAGCGGCGACGCCCGCAGGTACGGCACGTCCATCGGCGCGGCGCCGCCCTGGCGCACGGCGTCCTCGGTGGCCTCCTCCTCGACGATGTCCGCGACGTCGTCGCCGGTGAGCACGCCGAGCAGCTGGCCGTCGGCGACCACCGGGAGCACCGCGAGGTGGTGGTCCTGGAGCAGCCGTGCGGCGCGCTCCTGGTCGGCGGTCGGCTCCACGGTCACGACGTCCTCGCGCATGAGGTCGGCGATCAGCAGGTCCGGCGCGGCCAGCACCAGGTCCCGGAACGACACCACGCCGAGCAGCGCGGGGCCGCCCACGGCCGCGGGGTCGCTGGTCACCCAGACCTCGGCGCTGTCGGCGGTGGCCTCGGGCTGGGCGCGCAGCGCGTCGACGGCCTCGCGGACGGTCATCGTCGGGCGGACCGTCGCGACCTCGGGGTTCATCCGGGCGGCGGCCGAGTCGTCGGGCCAGGCCAGCAGACCGCGCACGACGGCGGACCGCACGACGCGCATCGCGCCGAGCACCGCGGCGCGCTCGCCGTCGGGCAGGGCGCGGAGCAGCTCGGCGGCCTCGTCCGGGTCGAGGCTGTCGACCAGCCCGGCGGCCACCTGGGCCGGGACCACGTGCAGCACCTCGGCCGCGGCGTGCGGGTCGAGGGTGCCGAGCAGGTCGTCGGCGGTCGCGGGGTCGAGCAGGCCGACGAGCGCGCGGACCTGCGCGTCGGACAGGTCGGCGAGCTGGTCGGCGCGGCGCCGGGGGTCGGGGGTCTGCTCCAGCCAGACCTCGACGGCGCGGCGGGTGCCGACGGCGACGACGTCGTGCAGGTCGAGCGGCGTCTGCTGGACGGCCGGGCGGAGGGGCAGGACGGGGGTACGGCGGGTCATGGCGCGCTCCTTCGTGGGGAGGCCGCGGCGGGACATTCCCGGTAGCACCCGGGCGCGGTCGCGCACGCCCGACCGGGACGCACGCCGGGCGGCGCACGGACCGGGCGGACCGGGCGGTCGCGGGGCCGGGGTGCGGCACCGTCGGCGGCGCGGGACGCCTCGGGGGGTGAGGCGGCGCGCGCCGGGGGCGGCACGGCACGGTCGGTCGCGGCCGCAGCGGGCGCGGTCGGCGGGTGCCTGCCGACGCGGGGCCGGTCCGGCGCGGGGAGCGGCCGGGCGGTCGGACGTCGGGTGGGCGGGGACGTCACGGCGCGGGGCGGTGACGGGTTCGGGGCGCCGCGGTCGGCGGCGCGGGGGCGCCGCGGTGGGCGGCGCGGGTGCTCCGCCGACGCCGGGCCGCGCCTCCGTACGCGGACTCCGGCCGACCCCGGGGGGCGGCTCAGGCCTGCGCGCGCAGCACGACGGGCGTCGACGGATGCCGACTACTCGCGGTGTCGTCCATCGCGTCCACCTCCTCGCCGTCGTGCGGGTCGGGCCGGCCGGCCCCGGACGCACCCTAGACCCGGCCCGGTGCGGTGCCAACCCCGTGTGACCGAGGTCGCCCGGTGGGCCGCGAGGACGGCCGGGAGGTGGTCGCGGCGTGCTCCCCGGGCCTGTGGACGACCGGCCGGGAGGGTCGGTGCCCGCCGCTAGGGTGGACGGCGTGACGCAGGCATGGGACGACGAGTGGCCGCTGCCGGACGAGCCGCCGTACGACCCGGCCGAGGAGCCGCCGTACGACCCCGGGTACGTCGCGCGCGGGTCCGGGCCCGCCGGGGGACCCGCCCGCTCCGGACGCACCGCGCCGCGTCCCGACGACCGCTCGGCCGCCGCGCACGGCGACCCCGCCGCGGCCCGCCCGGTCGCGCACCCCGCGCACGACGCCACCACCGGCCGCGCGCCGCTCGAGGTGCTGCAGGAGGTGTGGGGCTACGACGCGTTCCGCGGTGAACAGGCGGACATCATCGACACCGTGGTCGGGGGCGGCGACGCCCTCGTGCTCATGCCGACCGGCGGCGGCAAGTCGCTCTGCTACCAGGTGCCGGCCCTCGTCCGGGCCGGGACCGGCGTGGTGGTGTCCCCGCTGATCGCGCTCATGCAGGACCAGGTCGACGCGCTGTCCGCGCTCGGCGTGCGCGCCGGCTTCCTCAACTCGACGCAAGACCTGGGCCAGCGCCGGGACGTGGAGCGCGCCCTGCTGGACGGCGAGCTCGACCTGCTCTACCTGGCGCCCGAGCGGCTCCGGGTTCCCGAGACCATGGCGCTGCTCGACCGGGCGGCGATCAGCCTGTTCGCGATCGACGAGGCGCACTGCGTGTCCCAGTGGGGCCACGACTTCCGGCCCGACTACCTGGGCCTGTCGGTGCTGCACGAGCGCTGGCCCGGCGTCCCCCGCATCGCCCTGACCGCGACCGCCACGGCCGCGACCCGCACCGAGATCGCCGAGCGGCTGGAGCTGACCGACGCCCGGCAGTTCGTCGCGTCGTTCGACCGCCCGAACATCCAGTACCGCATCGCGCCCAAGGCGAGCCCGCGCCAGCAGCTGCTCGACCTCGTCCGGTCCGAGCACGCCGGCGACTCCGGGATCGTCTACTGCCTGTCCCGGAACTCCGTCGAGCAGACCGCCGAGTTCCTGTCGTCCCAGGGCGTGCCCGCGCTGCCGTACCACGCGGGCCTCGACCGCCAGGTGCGCGCCCGGAACCAGTCCCGGTTCCTGCGCGAGGACGGCCTCGTCATGGTCGCGACCATCGCGTTCGGCATGGGCATCGACAAGCCGGACGTGCGGTTCGTCGCGCACCTCGACCTGCCCAAGTCCGTCGAGGGGTACTACCAGGAGACGGGCCGCGCCGGTCGCGACGGGCTGCCGTCGACCGCGTGGCTCGCCTACGGGCTGCAGGACGTCGTGCAGCAGCGGCGGATGATCGACACCTCCGAGGGCGACGCCCAGCACCGCCGGCGGCTGTCTGCGCACCTGGACGCGATGCTCGCGCTGTGCGAGACGGTCACCTGCCGCCGGGTCCAGCTCCTCGCCTACTTCGGCCAGGACGCGGAGCCGTGCGGCAACTGCGACACCTGCCTGTCGCCCCCGACCACCTGGGACGGCACCGTCCCCGCGCAGAAGCTGCTGTCGACCGTCGTCCGGCTGGAGCGCGAGCGGAACCAGCACTACGGCGCCGGGCACCTCGTCGACATCCTGCTCGGCAAGCGCACCTCGCGGATCGAGCAGCTGGGCCACACCGAGCTGTCGACGTTCGGCGTCGGCGCCGACCTGTCCGACGCGCAGTGGCGCGGCGTCGTGCGGCAGCTGCTCGCGCAGGGGCTGCTCGCGGTCGACGCGGACGGGTACGGGACGCTCCGGCTGACCCCGGCGAGCGCCGAGGTGCTGCGCGGCGACCGCCCGGTGCCGCTCCGGGAGGAGACACGCACGGCGCGGTCGCGGTCCCGGTCGGGCTCCGGCGCGGGGTCGAGCGGGCGCGCGGCCGCGGCGGCGCAGGCGGCCGCCGAGCTCGGCGACGACGCGGCGGCGGTGTTCCAGCGGCTGCGCACCTGGCGGGCCGCGGCGGCGAAGGAGCAGGGCGTGCCCGCGTACGTCGTGTTCCACGACGCGACCCTGCGCGAGATCGCGACCGCCCGCCCCGCCGACCTGGACGCGCTGTCCCGGATCGGTGGCGTCGGCGCGGCCAAGCTCGACCGGTACGGACCCGGCGTCATCGCGACGCTGGAGGGCCGGGAGCCCCCGACGGCGGAGGAGGTCGCGCGCGACGCGGCGTCCGTCGGGCTGTTCGCGGACGACGACGACCAGGCCACGGGCGGGCCGGGCGGAGGCGCCGACCCCTGATGCTGGCCGTCCTCTCGGCGCTGGGCACGATCGCGGTCGTCGTCGCAGCGGGCTGGTTCGTGGGCCGCACCGGCGTGCTCGGCGAGAACGCCCAGCGGGTGCTCGCCGCCACCGCGTTCACGGTCGCCACGCCCGCGCTGCTGATCGAGACGATCGGCCGGGCGGACCTGGGGCTGCTGCTGTCCCGGTCGGCGCTGGTCACCTTCGCGACGACCACGGTCGTGGCGCTGGTCGCGGCGGCGGTGCTCGGCCTGGTCCGGCGGCGGTCGTCCGGGGACGTGGTCGTCGGCGTGCTCGCGTCCTCCTACGTCAACGCCGGGAACATCGGCATCCCGCTGACCGCGTACCTGCTCGGCAGCGTCGTGTCGGTCGTCCCGCCGACGCTCTACCAGCAGCTCGTGCTCGGGCCGATCGCGATGGTGGTGCTCGACGCCCGGCGCCGGGCCCGGGACGGGGTGGTCGCCGGGGCCGCGCCCGCCGGCGCCCTGGGGACGCTGCGCTCCGTGCTCCGCCGCACGCTGCGGAACCCGGTGATCATCGGCACGCTCACGGGCATCGCCCTGGCCGCGCTGCCGTTCTCGCTGCCGTCCGCGGTGTTCCAGCCGCTCGAGCTGCTGGGCGCGGCGGCCCCGCCGCTCGCGCTGCTGACGTTCGGGATGTCGCTCGCGGTCCCGCGGGTGGGCGGCGAGCAGGCGCCCCGGGGCGACGTCGCGCTGGTGGCGGTGCTGCGGGCCGTCGTGCACCCGGCGCTCGCGATCGGGCTGGGGACGCTGCTGGGCCTGCGCGGCGACGCGCTGCTGGCGGTGGCGGTGGTGTCGGCGCTCCCGACGGCGCAGAACGTGCTGGTGTACGCGATCCAGTACCGGCAGGGCACCGCGCTCGCCCGAGACGCGGGCCTGGTGACGACAGTCCTGGCGGTGCCGTCGCTCCTGGTGATCGCGGCGGTCCTGGGCTGACCGCGCGGCCGGCGCCTGCGGCTCGCTGAGGCCCTCGATCCGGCGCGGCCCTCGAGCCGCGCCGAGCCCGGCGGGCGACGCGGGTGCGGGGCACCACGCGGGTCCGCGCGAGATCGGTGGTTCCGCGCGAGATCGGTGGTTCCGCGCGAGATCGGTGGTTCCGCGCGAGATCGGTGGTTCCGCGCGAGGTCGGTGGTTCCGCGCGAGATCGGTGGCTGCAACCACCGATCTCGACCCGAACCACCGACCTCGGCGCGAGCACTGCTTCCAGGTAGGACCGTGCCGCCGAGATAGGGCCGTGGACGGTCCTATCTCGGCGGCACGGGCCGATCTCGGTGCGGGAGCGAGAGAGCGCGGGCGCACGGCGTGAGAG